>NZ_JBMDIJ010000041.1:0-53330 GCF_057808595.1 Pseudomonas sp. FG98
CTCCCACAGGTATTGCATACACCGAACCTGTGGGAGCTGGCTTGCCAGCGATGGGCCGCAGAGCGGCCCCAAATGCCTGGATCAGAACTCCAGGCTGAAGCTCACGGTCACCGCGTTGTCGCGGCTCTCGCTGGCCAGCTGGCCGGAGTAACCCAGGCCCAGCTTGCCCTTCTGGCCAACGCTCAGGTCCACGCCCGCCTCGACCACCGCGGCATCCCGTGCAATCGGCACGCCCGAGTTGCTGAACCCGGCACCGCCCTCTACGAAGCGCAAATCGGCATCCGGCTTGGTGTCGCCGAAGGCATGGCGCCAGCCGATGCTGCCGCGCGGAGTGAGGGTGGCACCGTTGTCCAGGGTGAACGACTTGCCGACCCGCAGGCCCACGGTGGAGAACACCACGTCCTGATCGGTGCTGGCTTCCAGGCGCCCTGCCCCGCCTTTTTCACGCGCCTTGTCGCTGTCGTGGTTGACGTAGGCCAGCCCGGCGAACGGTTCCAGCGCCACGCCGTTGGCGTCGATGGCGTAGCCCACTTCGCCGAACACCTGGGCAGTGCGCGCCTTGTAGCTGGACTTCAGGCGCTCGTTGTAGTCGCCAGCCTGCACATAGCGCTTGCTGTCGATGTCATGCCAGGTGTAGCCGGCGCCAAGACGGGCGGCGAAGGCGTCCATCTGGTAGCTCAGGTAGGTCGCCAGGTGGTAGCTGTCCACCGAAGCGTCCTGGCCCTTGCCCTTGGCGTTGATGCTGCTGTTGGTGTAGCCGGCAGCGATACCGGCGCGCCATTGGTCGTTGAGGTTGTTGTCGAAACCGATCAGGAAACCGGACAGGTCGCGATCGATATTGGCCGCGTTGTGGCCGCCATCGAAATCACCCCAGCCGCCCACCGCACGGATCCAGCCCACGCCCTCGCCGCTGCAACCGCGACCGGTGGTCTGCTGGTTGCTGGTCGGTGCCAGGGTGTTGCGCGGATCCTGCTCGTCACTGCAGCCGGCCTGGCGCATGCGGTCGTTGACCGCGTCGCGGATGTAGCGCGAGTCCTCGATCAGCACCGTGGCGGTGCTGGCGTAGACCTCGCCGGACAGGCTTTCGAAGGCCGCCACGGCCGTGTCGGTGCTGGAGCTGATGATGGTGTTGCGCAGGCTGGCCGGCGCCGCAGCGCTGTCCAGGGCCGTGGCCACGGCACGCTGGTTGCTGGTCTGCGCGACGCTGGCGAAGGCCGTGCCGTTGCGCGCCACATCCAGGGTCACCGCGTTGGCGCCGTAGTTCACCGTGGTGTCAAGGAACGCCAGGCTTTCCAGGTTGTTGCTGGCAAAGGTACCGCTGACGCCACCGGTGGCCGAGACCAGGGTGTACTGGGTGTCACCGCTGTACGAGCCGAGGTTGGCCACATTCAGCTCGCCACCCAGGTTCGCCGTACCACCTACGTTGAGGTAGTTGGTCAGGCTCGGTGCCAGGGCGATCACCAGGGTGCCGGCGTTGCTGAAGTTGCCCGCCACCGACAGGATGCCGCCGTTGGTGCCGGTGACCACGGTGCCGTTGTTGACCAGCGAACCGACGCTGCCGGTACCGGTCAGGGCGGTATTGGCCCCGACGGTGACCTGGGCGCCGAACACGGTACCCGGGTTGGCGGCGTTGCCGACGGTCAGGGTGCCCTGGTTCAGGGCGAAGGTGCCGTTGAACGGCTGGCTGCCGACGATCAGCAGATCCCCGCTGCCTTCCTTGGCGATGCTGCCGGTGCCGGCGAGGATGCCGCTGAATTGACCACTGGAGTCCTGATCGAAGACCAGATTGGCATTGTTGGTGATATTGCCCTGCAGGCTGGTGGTGTTGCCTTGCAAGGTACCGCCGCTGACGGTGGTGCCACCGGTGTAGGTGTTGGCACCGGTTAGCACCAGGGTGCCGGCGTCCAGTTTCTCGATGCCACCCGTCCCCACCAGTGCCGCGGAAATGGTCGCGCTGCCAGTGCCGACGCGGACCGCCGCAAGGGTGCCGTCGGTGGCATTGATCGCTGCCAGGGTGCCACCGCTCAGCTGATAACCGTCGGTGAGGAACTGCATGCCGGTGAAGGACTGCTGGCCTTGCACGGTGACAGTGCCGGCGGTGCCGCCGAATACCGCGAACTGGTTGTCCCAGGCGGCGCTGGTAGTGCCGGTGGTGTTGGTCCAGTTGGTGCTGCCCGCGCCCCAGACGCCATCGCCGCCGCTGATGGTGCCGTCGGCGGTGGTCTTGCTGCCGTTCCAGAACTGCAGGGCGGTGTCGCTGCCCACCACCAGGTTGATCTGGTTGGCGATGGAGGTCTGCAGGGTCAGGTCTGCCGGCAGCACGCCCGCTGGCAGGGTGCCGTAGACCAGGCCGTTGTCGGTGACGCTGCCGCCGTAGGTGAACAGCTGGTACACACCCAGACCGAAGCCGCCGGCATTGCTGATGTTCAGCGTACCGTCGAGGACCAGGTTGCCGTTCACCGCCACCAGGGTGGTGGAGCTGTCCGGCGCGCCGAGGGCGTAGTTCAGGATGCTGCCCGAGGACAGGTTGAGGTTGCCCACGGTCAGCGGCGCGGTCGCCGAACCCGCGTTAAGGGTCGCGCCATCGGCAATGGTGACGGTACCGCTGTAGGTACCGCTGCCACCGAGGCTGGCGCCGCTGGCAACCTGCACGTTGGCGCTGGCCAGGGTGCCGTTGTTCACCAGGCTGCCGCTGCTGACCAGGGTGTTGCCGGTAAAGCCGCTGGTGCCGGTGAGCAGCAGTTGGCCGGTACCGGACTTGGTCAGGGTGCCCGAACCGGTCAGGTTGCCGCTGTAGGTGCCATCGGCATTCTGCTGGAAGGTCAGCGCGCCGTTGTTGAGGATCGCACCCTGCAGGCTGGTGGTATCGCCGGTCACGCTGCCCGCGTTGATGGTGGTACCGCCGCTGTAGTTGTTGGCGCCGCTCAGCACCAGCGACCCGTTGCCGTTCTTGACCAGGCTGCCGCTGCCGGTGATGACGCCACTGAGGGTGGTGTCCTGGTTGCCGGCCAGGGTCAGTTGCGCTCCCAGGTTGATGCCGTTGCCCAGCAGCAGCGCGCCGGTGCTGTCCAGCAGCGCGTTGCCGCCCACGTTCAGGCCGCCGCTGCCCAGGGCGCCGTTGTTGCCCAGGGTCAGGCTGCCGCCGTTGAGCACGGTACCGCCGCCGTAGGTGTTGGCGCCGTTGAGGGTCAGGTTGGCGCTGCCATTCTTGGTCAGGCTGCCGCTGCCGCTGACCACGCCATCGAGGGTCAGGGCGTTGCTGCCGCCGATGCTCAGGCCACCGTTGAGCACGGTGTTGTTGGCCAGGGTCACCGCAGTGTTGCTGTCCAGGGTGGTGCCGGCCGCAGCGGTCAGGTCGCCGCTGCCCAGGGCCGCGTTGTTGCCGACCACCAGGGTGCCGCCGTTGAGCGCGGTACCACCGGTGTAGCCATTGCTGCCGTTGAGCACCAGGGTGCCGCCGTCGACCTTGGTCAGGGTTCCGGCGCCGTTGATGGCGACGCCCAGGGTCCCGGTGTTGCCGGTGTCGACCCGCACGGTGGTGGCTCCGGCGCTGGTCAGCAGCTCGCCGCCGACCCCGCCATTGAGGGTGTAGCCATTGCCGGCGAACTGCAGGCCGGTGATGGCGTGGCTGCCGTTGACGGTGACGGTGCCACCGTTGCCCTGGAACACCGCGAAGGTGTTGTTCCAGGCCTGGTTGAGCGAACCGTCGGCACTGCTCCAGTTGGTGTTGGTGCTGTCCCAGACACCGAAGCCGCCGTCCACCGAACCGTTGCCGGCGGTCTGGCTGCCGTCCCAGAACAGCACGGTGCTGTTACCACCGACCACCAGGTTGACCTGGTTGCTGACCGCAGTCTGCACCAGCACGTCGCTGGCATTGATGCCGCCCGGCAGGGTGTTGATGGTCAGGCCGTTGTTGGTCAGGCTGCCGCCGTAGCCGGCGAGGCGGTAGACACCGGCACCGAAGCCGCCGATATCGGTGACGTTGAGATTGCCGTCCAGAGTCAGGTCGCCGGCGACGCTGAGCAGCGCCGGATCGCCCGCCAGGGCCACGCCGAGGGACGCATTGAGGTTGGAGGTGCTGTCCAGCACCAGCGAACCGACGTTGAGGGTGTTGCCGGCCTGCACGTTCAGGTTACCGCCGTTGGCGACGGTGACCGCGCCGGCAAGATCGCCGCTGCCGCTGAGGATGGTGTTGTTGCTGACGCTGACCGTGCTGCTGGCCAGGCTGCCATCGACCACCAGGCTGCCACCGCTGACGGTGGTCGCGCCGGTGATGGTGTTGGTGCCGGTGAGGGTCAGGGTATCGGTGCCGGTCTTGTCTAGGTTGCCGCTACCGCTCAGGTCGCCGGCGAAGGTACCGCCGCCCACCGACAGGGTGTTGCCACTTTCCACTGCCACCCCGCCAGTACCGGCCAGGTTGCCGAGGGCCAGGCTGCCGCCGAGGTCGAGGTTGGCACCGTTGCTCAGGTTGATCTGCGCAGGGTTGCCCAGGGCGCCGCTGTTGGTGGTGCGGAGGGTGCCGGACAGGATGTTGAGGATACCGGCGAAGGTGTTGTTGCCGCCGAGGGTCAGGTTGTTCAAGCCGTCCTTGTTCAGGGTGCCGTTGCCGCTGAGCACGCCGTTGAGGGTCAGGTCGTTGTTGCCGGCCACCGACAGTGTGCCGCTGACATCGATGTCGTTGGCCAGGGTCAGGGCGCTGGTGCTGCTCAGTTGCGTGGCACCGGTAATGCTCAACTGGCCGCTGCCCAGTGCCAGGGCGTTGCCCACGGACAGGTCGCCGCTGTTGACGGTCAGCCCGCCGACGAAGGTGTTGACGCCATTCAAGGCCAGACGAGCGAAGCCGTTCTTGATCAGGCGACCATCACCGCTGATCACGCCGTTGAGGGTCAGGTCGTTGCTGCCGTCCAGGGTCAGTTCCGAACCCGGGAGGCTCAACAGCACGTTGTTGGCCACGGCCAGGGCACTGCTGGTATCCAGCTCGGCGGCACCGCCGACGATCAGGTTGCCGCTGCCCAACGCGCCAGCGTTGCCCAGGCGCAGCTTGCCGGCGTTGAGATTGAGGCCACCGCTGAAGGCATTGACGCCATTCAGGCTCAGGGTGCCGGTGCCGGCCTTGGTCAGGCTACCGGTGCCGTTGACCGGACCATTCAGGGTCAGGTCATTGCTGCCGACATTGAGCAGGTTGCCGTTCAGGTTGATGGTATTGGCCACGGCCACCGTGCCGAGGGTATCCAACGAAGTGCCGTTGGCGATGGTCAACGCACCAGCGCCAAGCGATGCATCGTTGCCCAGCACCAGGCGCCCGGCGTTCAGGTTGAGCCCACCGAAGAAGGTGTTGGCATTGCCCAAGGTCAGGATGCCGTTGCCCGCCTTGACCAGGCTGCCGCTGCCACTGACCACGCCGTTGAGGGTCAGGTCGTTGCTGCCGGCCAGGGTCAGCGCGCCGGCGGTGCTGACCGCGTTGCCCAGGGTCACCGCCTTGTTGCTGTCCAGCGTGGTGCCGGCGGCGGCGCTCAGTGCACCGGTACCCAGGGCGCTGTCGCTGCCGAGGACGATGGTGCCGTTGCTCAGGGTAGTGCCGCCGGTGTAGCTGTTGAGGCCGTTGAGCACCAGGGTGCCGACGTCCAGTTTGTTCAGGGTGCCGTCGCCGGTCAGTGGCAGGTCGAAGGTTGCAGTAACGCCGGCATCGGTACGCACGGCGAAGTAGGTGCCGTTGCGGTTGGTGATGTTCAGCGAGCCGTCGTTACCCGAGACCAGCTGGTAGCCGTCGGTCATGAACTGCATGCCGGTGGTGGTCTGCTCGCCATCGACGGTGACCGTGCCGGTCGCGCCCTGGAACACCGCAAACTGGTTCAGCCAGTTGTCGTTGCTGTAGCCGTCAAACTCGACCCAGTTGTTGGTGGTGCTGTTCCAGGTGCCGCTGCCACCTTCGACCAGGCCGTTGTCGCTGGTGTCGCTGCCGTCCCAGAACTGCATCAGCAGGTTCGTCGAGAACACCACCATGTTGACCTGGCCGTTGGCGGCCTGGAGGGTCAGGTTGAGGGCGGTGGCGCCATTGGGCACGTCGCCGAAGGTCACGCCCTGGTTGCTCAGGATGCCGCCGTAGTTGAACAGCCGGTAGACACCGTTGCCGAAGGTACCGGCGTCGTAGACGTTGAGCGTGCCCGCCAGGATCATGTTGCCGCTGACGTCGAACAGCGCGGTGCCGCCGGCAAGCGGCGAGCCCAGGTTGACGTCGGTGATGCTGTTAGCCGACAGCACCAGGTTGCTCATGGTCAGGACCTGCCCGGTGGTGCCCACCAGATGACCGCCATCGGCGATGGTGGTGGTGCCGTTGATGGTGCCGCTACCGGTCACGCTCGCACCCGCGGCGACGTTCAGGCCGGCACCGCCGGTTGGCCCGAGGGTACCGGTGACATTCAGGGTACCGGCGGTGACCTGGTTCAGCGCGCTGTTGGTGCTGTTGCCGGACAAGGTCAAGGTCCCGCTGCCAACCTTGTTCAGGCCGCCGTTACCGGTCACCTGGCCGTCGAACACGCTGTCGGTGTTGTCGCCACCGAGGGACAGCACGGTGTTGACGGACAGGTTGGCGATACCGGGGCCGGTCAGGCTGCCGATCGACAGGTTGCCGCCAGAGTTCAGCACGGTGCCGGACGCCAGGTAGGCGGAGGCCAGGCTGCCCAGCGCGCTGGAGTTCACCGAAGTGATATAGCCACCGAGCAGGTTCAGGTCGCCGTTGAACGAGTTGTTGCCGAGCAGCAGCAGTTCATCGTTGCCGGTCTTGTTGAGGGTGCCGCTGCCGCTGATCTGGCCGAAGCTGGTGAACGAGTTGTTGGCTGCGACGGTCAGCTCGCCGTTGATCGCGATGTCGTTGAATACGTTGCGCGACTGGTTGGCGACCAGGGTGGTCGCAGCATTGGCGGTGACGGCGCCGGTACCCAGCGCAGCGTCGTTGCCCAGCACCACCGAACCTCCATCGAGCGTGGTGCCGCCGCTGTAGGTGTTGGTGCCGTTCAGGGTCAGGGTGCCGCTGCCGGTCTTGGTCAGGCCGGAGCCGCCGCTGACAGTGCCACCCAGGGTCAGGTTGTTGGCGCCGGTAACGGTCAGGCCGCTGTTCAGGGTGATGTTATTGCCCAGGGCTACACCGTTGTTGACCGCAGTCAGGGTGGACGCACCGCCGACGGTCAGGCCGCCGGTGCCCAGCGAGCCGTTCTGGCCGACGGCCAGGGTGCCGGCATTGAGCACGGTGCCGTTGGTGTAGGCGTTGCTGCCAAGCAGGGTCAGGGTGCTCGCGCCGTTCTTGACCAGGCCGCCGCCGCTGCCACCGAGGGTGCCGGCCAGGGTCAGGTCGGCAGTGCCGCCAACGGTCAGCACGCCGAGCAGGCTGAAGTTGTTGGCCAGGGTCAGCGCAGCGTTGCTGTCGAGGCCCGCAGTGCCCGTCGTGACGCTACCAGTGCCAAATGCAGTGTTGCTGCCAACGGTGGTGTTGCCGCCGAGCAGGAAGGTATTGCCGCTGTAGGTGTTGTTGCCGGCCAGGAGCAGGTTGCCGGTGCCGGTCTTGGCCAGGTTGCCGGCGCCGTCGATCACGCCGTTGAGGGCCAGGTTCTGGGCACCGTTCAGGGTCAGGGTGCCGAGCAGGTGCACGGCGTTGTTCAGGTTGGCCGCGACCGTGTTGTTGAGCAGGCCGCCGGCTGCGGTCAGGGCGCCACTGCCCAGGCCGCTGGCAGAGGCCAGGACCAGGGTGCCGGCATTCAGGCGCACGCCACCGCTGAAGGTGTTGTTGCCACCCAGGGTCAGGTTGGCCAGGCCGCTCTTGAGCAGGCTGCCGGTGCCGGTGATGTTGCCGTTCAGGGCCAGATTGTTGCTGCCGCTCAGGGTCAGGGTGTTGCCACCCAGGGCGATCGCGTTGGCCACGGCGATGCCACTGTTGTTGGCGGCGTCGAGGAAGGTCCCCGCCCCGGTGATGTTCAGGGCGCCACTGCCCAGCGCGTCGTTGTTGCCCAGCAGCAGGGTGCCATCCGCCAGGCCGGTGCCGCCGCTGTAGTTGCTGGCGCCATTGAGGGTCAGGGTACCCGCGCCGGTTTTCAGTAGCGCGCCGCTGCCGGCGATGGTGCCGTTCAGGGTGATGTCGTTGCTGCCGTCGAGGGTCAGCAACGCAGCGAGGTTGATGGCGTTGCCCAGGTTGAAGGTGGTGGTGCCAGCCAGGGTCGAGGCGCCGCCAACATTCAGGGCACCGCTGCCGATCGCCGCATCGTTGCCGACGGTCAGAGTGCCGCTGTTGAGGTTGGTCGGGCCGGTGTAGCCGTTGACCCCGGTCAGGATCAGGTTGCCCGCGCCATTCTTGGTCAGGCCGCCCACACCACTCACCACGCCGGCCAGGGTCAGGTCGGAAGTACCGGTGAGGTTGAGGTTGCCGCTCAGGTTGAGGGCGTTGCTCAGCAGGGTCGTGCCGAGGGTGCCAAGGGTCACGCCATCGGCAGTGTTGAGGCTGCCCGTGCCCAGCGCGGTATTGCTACCGAGTACCAGGGTGCCACCGCTCAGCGTGGTATCGCCGGTGTTGGTGTTGTTGCCGCTGAGGGTCAGCACGCCCGCGCCGGTCTTGCCCAGGCCACCTGCGCCATCGAGGGTGCCGGTGAGGGTCAGGTTGTTGCTGCCGAGGACGCTCAGGCCTCCGAGCAGGGTCATGTCATTGGCCAGGCTGAGTGCAGCGCTGCTGTCCAGGGCGGTGCCATCGGCGGCAGTCAGGTGGCTGGTGCCCAGGGAGGTGTTGCTGCCCACCACCAGGGTGCCGCCAGCGAGAGTGGTCGCGCCCTGGTAGGTGTTGTTGCCGTTGAGGGCGAGCACGCCGCTGCCGGTCTTGTTCAGGCCGGCGCTGCCGCCGATCACGCCATTCAGGGTGAGGTTGGCAGTGCCCGGCAGGGTCAGGTCGGCGCCAAGGTTGATGGCATTGCCCAGGGCCACGGTGCTGCCGCTGTTCAGGCTGGAGGCGCCGGTGATGTTCAGTGCGCCGCTGCCCAGTGCCCCACCGTTGCCGAGGGTCAGGGTGCCGGCGGCCAGGGTGGTGCCGCCGCCATAGGTATTGAGACCGTTGAGGGTCAGGTTGCCTGCGCCATTCTTGACCAGGCCGCCGGCACCGCTGATCACGCCGCCGAGGGTCAGGTCGCTGGTGCCGAGCAGGGTCAGGCTGTTGCCGAGGTCGATGGCGTTGGCCAGGGTCAGCGCCGGGTTGTTGTCCAGGCTGATGCCTGCGCCAGCCACGTGCAGGGTGCCACTGCCCAGTGCGCTGTTGTTGCCCAGCACCAGGGCGCCGGCATTGATCGTGGTACCGCCGGTGTAGCCATTGGCACCGTTCAGAGTGAGGGTGCCTGCACCGTTTTTCACCAGGCTGCCGCTGCCGCTTACCTGGCCATTGAGGGTCAGGGCATTGCTGCCGGTCAGGTTGAGCACGCCGAGGGTGCCGACGTTGTTGGCCAGGGTGACGGCGGTGTTGCTGTCCAGGGTGGTGTTGGCCGCAGTGACCAGGGTGCCGCTGCCCAGCGCAGCATCATTGCCGAGCACCAGGGTGCCGCCGTTGAGCAAGGTGCCACCGGTGTAGCTGTTGACGCCGTTCAGTACCAGGGTACCGGCGTCCACTTTGTTCAGTACGCCGCTGCCGGTCAGGCCGACGTTGAGGGTCGCGGTGGCGCTCGGGTCGACACGGAAGGTCGCGTTGCCGTTGCTGTTGTTGACCAGTTGCAGGGCACCCGGGCCATTGAGGACATAACCATCGACGGTGAACTGCATACCGGTCAGGGCTTGGGTGCCATTGACCGTGACCGTGCCAGCAGGGGTCTGGAACACCGCGAAGTTGCTGCTCCAATCGCGGTTGCCGGTGCCGTCGACCGTGGTCCAGTTGGTGCTGGTGCTATCCCAGGTACCGCTGCCGCCCTGGATCACGCCGTCGCTGACGGTGCTGCTGCCGTCCCAGAACAGCACGCTGCCATTGGCGCCGCCCACCAGCAGGTTGACCTGTGCGCCGATCGCGGTTTGCAGTTGCAGGTCGCCAGGCTGGACGCTGCCTGGCACCGTGCCGATCACCAGGCCGTTGTCGGTGAGGACGCCGGTGTAGTCGATCAGGCGGTAGATACCGGCGCCGAAGCCGCCGATGTCGCTGACATTCAGGTTGCCGTCGAGGGTCAGGTTGCCGCCCACCGAGAGCAGTGCGTTGCCGCCGGTGGATGGCGAGCCGAGGCCGACGTCGAGATTGGAGTTACCGTTGAGGGTCAGCGAACCGACACTGAGCTTCGAGCCGCTGTTCAGGGCCAGATGACCGCCATCGGCGATATTCACCAGCCCGGCGATGCTGCCGCTGCCGGTCAGGGTCGCGCCAGTGTTGACCTGGACCTGGCCGCCGGCCAGGGCGCCGCTGATATTCAGCACGCCGCCGTTGACCTGGGTGTTGCCGGTGTAGGTGTTGATGCCGGCCAGTTCCAGGCTGCCGCTGCCAAGTTTGACCAGGCTGCCATTGCCCGACAGCACGCCGCTGAACAGGCCGCTGAGGTTGCCGGTGCCGACGCTCAGGCTGGTGCTGTTGCCCAGGGCGATCGAACCGCTGCCGGCCAGGGTACCGACACTGCCACTGGCACCGAGGTTGAGCAGCGCGCCACTGGCGACGTTGACGGTGGAGACATTGCCCAGGGAGCCGGTGTTCAGGGTGGTCAGGCTGCCGGCGAGGACGTCCAGCGCACCGCTGAAGGTGTTGGCACCGCTCAGGGTCAGGTCGGCGCTGCCGGTCTTGATCAGGCCGCCGGTACCGCTGATCACCCCGCCGAGGTTGAGGGCGTTGTTGCCGGCCAGGGTCAGGTCGGCGCCCAGGGCAATAGCGTTGCCCAGGGCGAAGGCCGCGCTGTTGTCCAGGGTGGCTGCGCCAGTGACGCTCAGCGCGCCGTTGCCCAGGGCATTGGCATTACCAAGGGTGAGCTTGCCGGCCGCCAGTACGGTGCCGCCGACATAGCTGTTGACGCCGTTCAGGGTCAGGTTGCCGGCACCGCTCTTGATCAGCCCGGCCGCACCGTCGATCACGCCGTTGAGGGTCAGGTCGCTATGGCCGGTCAGGTTGAGGTTGGCCCCCAGGGTGACGTTGTTGCCCAGGGCGAAGGGCGAGTTGGTGTTCAGGTTCGACGCACCGGTGACGGTCAGGCGACCGCTGCCGATGGCCCCGGCATTGCCCAGGGTCAGGGTACCGGCGTTGAGCAGGGTGCCGCCGGTGTAAGTGTTGACCCCGGTCAGGTTGAGATTGGCCTGGCCGTTGACGGTCAGGCTGCCGCCACCGCTGATCACACCGCTGAGGGTCTGTTCGGCACTGCCGCCGAGGCTCAGGGCGCCGTTGAGGAGAATGGCGTTACCCAGGTTGATTGTCGTGTTGCTGTCGATAGCGCTGGGGCCGGCGACGGTCACCGCCCCGCTTCCCAACGCAAGGCTGTTGCCCAGCAGCAGGGTGCCACCACCCAGGGTGGTGCCGCCGCTGTAGGTGTTGGCACCGTTCAGGGTGACAGTCGCACTGCCTTGCTTGATCAGGCTGCCGGTGCCCGAGATCACGCCATTCAGGCCGAAATCGGTGCTGCCACCGAGCGCCAGGTTGCCGCTGGTGTTGATCAGGTTGTTGATGCTGACGGCGGTAGCGGCCTGGAGAATGGCGCTGCCGCTGGCGTTCAGCACGCCGAGGCCGAGGGCGTTGTTGCTGCCCAGGCTGAGGGTACCGCCGCTGAGGTTGACCGGGCCCTGGAAGCTGTTGTTGCCCGACAGGGTCAGGGTGGCGCCGCCGCTCTTGGTCAGGCCACCGGCGCCGCTGATGTCGCCGCTCAGGGCGAGGTCGCGGCTGCCGAGGACGTTGAGGTTGCCGCCGAGGGTCACGGCGTTGGCCAGGCTGACCGCCTTGTTCGCGTCCAGCGAAGCGCCGGCGCTGGTGGTCAGGGTGCCGCTGCCCAGGGCGGTGTTGGAGCCGACCACCAGGGTACCGCCGAGCAGGGAGGTGCCGCCGCCGTAGGTGTTGTTGCCGTTGAGGGTCACGCTGCCGGTGCCGGACTTGGTCAGGCCGCCCGCGCCGTCGATCACGCCGTTGAGGGTCAGGTTGGTGTTGCCTGGCAGGGTCAGGCCGGCATTCAGGTGCACGGCATTGGCGAGGATCTGCGCGCCGCTGGTGGTCAGGCTGGCCGCGCCGCCGACGGTCAGGTCGCCGCTGCCCAGGGCCGCCGAGTTGCCGAGGTTCAGACTACCGGCGTTCAGCAGGGTACCGCCGGTATAGGTGCTGGTGCCGGACAGGCTCAGGGTGCCGCTGCCGTTCTTGATCAGGCTGCCGGCAGAGCCGGTGACATCACTGATCACGCCGGTCAGGCCGAGGTTGGCACTGCCGCCGATGGTCAAGGCACCGGCGAGGTTTACGGTATTGGCCAGGCTCACTGCCGTGGTGGAGTCGAGGCTGGTGCCGTCGGCTGCGATCAGGGTGCCCTGGCCTAGCGAGCTGGAGGTACCGACCACGATGCCGCCGGCGTTGAGCCGGGTACTGCCGCTGTAGTTGTTGGCTGCGCCGAGGGTCAGGGTGGCAGCGCCGTTCTTGATCAGGCCGCCGGTACCACCGATGGCCCCGGTGAGGCCCAGGTTGTTGCTGCCGCCGACGGTGAGGTCGCCATTAAGCGTGACCTGGTTGGCCAGGCTGACCGCAGCGCTGGCGTCCAGCAGTGCGGGGGCGGACACGGTCAGGGCTCCCCCGCCCAGTGACGTGTTGGTGCCCACGACCAGGCCACCGGCATTCAGCGCGGTGCCGCCCTGGTAGTTGTTGGCACCGTTCAGGGTCAGGGTGGCCGTGCCGTTCTTGGTCAGGCCACCGGCACCGGTAATCAGGCCGGTCAGAGCTAGGTTGGCACTGCCGCCGATGCCGAGGTTGCCGGCCAGGTTGAGCTGGTTGGCCAGGGACACTGCGGTGCTGGCGTCCAGTGCGGTATTGGCGGCGGTATTGAGGATGCCGCTGCCCAGCGCGGTGTTGCTGCCGACCACCAGGCTGCCGGCATTGAGGTTGACCGCGCCGAGGAAGTTGTTGTTGCCGCTCAGGGTCAGGCTGCCGGCGCCGTTCTTGTTCAGGCCGCCGCTGCCGCTGATGTTGCCGGTCAGGGCCAGCGGGTTGCTGCCGGCGATGTTCAACTGGCCGGTCACGCTGAGATTGTTGACGACGCTGAAGGCCCCCGTGGTGTCCAGGGTAGTGCCGGCTGCGGTACTCAGGGTGCCGCTGCCCAATGCAGCGGCGTCGCCCAGCACCAGGGTGCCGGCGCTGAGCACGGTGCCGCCGCCGTAGCTGTTACCAGCCCCCAGGGTCAGGGTGCCGCTGCCGGTCTTGGTCAGACTGCCGCTGCCGTCGATCACGCCATTCAGGGTGGTCGGGTTGTTGCCGGCCAGGGTCAGCCCGGCATTCAGGTGCACGGCATTGGCCAGCACCAGCGATGCAGTGCCGGTCAGGGTGGCCATGCCACCCACGGTCAGGTCGCCAGTGCTGATGGCACCCGAGTTGGTCAGGGTCAGGGTACCGCCGTTGAGAACGGTGCTGCCGAGGTAGCCGTTGGTGTTGCTGAGGGTCAGGTTGGCAGCCCCGTTCTTGATCAGGCTGCCAGCACCGTTGATCGCGCCGCTCAGGGTCAGGTCGGCAGTCCCGCCGATGTTCATCCCGCCAGTCAGGGTCATGGCGTTGGCCAGGTTGACCGCGGTATTGGCGTCCAGGGTGGTGCCGGCGGCGGCGATCAGGCCGCCCTGCCCCAGCGCGCCGGCATTGCCCACCACCAGGCGCCCGGCGTTGAGCAGGGTATCGCCCTGGTAGGTGTTGCTGCCGTTGAGGATCAGGTCGGCGGTGCCGTTCTTGGTCAGGCCGCCGGCGCCGCTGATGACGCCGTTGAGGCCGAGGGCGGAGGTGCCGCCGATGTTCAGGTTGCCGGCCAGGGTGACCGCGTTGTTCAGGCTGACCGCGGTGTTGGCATCCAGGGTGGTGTTGGCGGCGGCGATCAGTGCGCTGGAGGCGCCACCCAATGCGGTGTTGTGACCGACCACCAGGGTGCCAGCGTTCAGGCGGGTGCCGCCGGTGTAGTTGTTGCCGGAATTGAGGGTCAGGGTCGCCGAGCCCTCCTTGGTCAGGCCGCCGCTGTTGGTGACGAAGCCGTTCAGGGTCAGGTCGTTGCTGCCGGCGATAGTCAGGTTGCCGAGCAACTGGATGGTGTTGCTGATCGCCCGTGCGGCGGTGGTGTCCAGGGTGGTGTTGGCCGAGGCGCGCAAGGTGCTGCCGCCCAGCGCGGCATTGTTGTCGAGAATCAGCTTGCCGTTGGTCAGCAGGAAGTTGTTGACCAGGCTTGAGTTGTTGCCACTCAGGGTCAGGTCGCCCGCCCCGGTCTTGGTCAGCGCACCGGTGCCACTGAGGGCACCGGACAGGGTGGCGGCGGTGTCGTTGTTCAGACTCAGGTTGCGCGTGGCCAGATTGATTGCGTTGCCGACGCTCAGGCCACTGATGTCCATGCTGGAGTCGGCCGTCAGGCTCAGTGCGCCGCTGCCCAGGGCGGTGTTGTTCTGCAATATCAGGGTGCCGCCGCCGAGGGTCGAGTTGCCGGTGAAGTCGTTGGCGCCGCTCAGGGTCAGGGTGCTGCTGCCGGTCTTGTTCAGGCCGCCGGTGCCGGAGATTTTCCCCGACAGGGTCAGGTTGCTGGTGCCGGTCAGGGTCAGGTTGCCATCGAGCTGGACCAGGTTGCTCAGGGTCCGGGCGGTGGTGGTATCCAGCGCCCCCGTGCCGCCGGCACCGGCGGTGATGGTCACTGCGCCGATGTCGCCGAGGGCGCCCAGGGTCAGCTTGCCGCCGTTGAGGAACAGGCCGCCGCTGACATCGTTGGCCGCGCTCAGGGTCACGTTGCCCGCGTTGATGGTCAGGCCGCCGGCGAAACTGTTGACACCGCTGAGGGTCAGGTTGCCGCCGTTGCTGATCAGGCCGCCACCAAAGCTGTTGGCGTTGCTCAGGGTCAGGTCGTCGCCGGTGCCGGACTTGGTCAGCGAGCCGGTGCCGCTGATCAGGCCGCTGAGGGTCGTGGCGCCAATGTTGTTCACCGTGAGGTTGGCGCCGTTGAGGTTGATGGCGTTGGTCACCGTCATCGCGCCCGTGGTCGCCAGGGTGCTGGCACCGGTGACGTTGAGGCTCTGGGTGCCGAGCCCTGCGACGTTACCGAGAGTGATGGTGCCGCCCGCCAGGGTGGTGCCGCCGGTGAAGTTGTTGGCGCCGCTGAGGGTCAGGTTACCGGTGCCGGTCTTGGTCAGGGCACCACTGCCGGTGAGCACGCCGCCCAGCGACAGGGCATTGGTACCGGTGGTGACGGTCAGGCCGTTGGTGCCGAGGGTGATGCCACTGGTCACCGTCGCCCCCGCAGTCGCGGCGCCCAGGCCACCACCGTTGGCTGTGATGCTGGCGTCGGTCAGTGCGGCGCTATCGACGTTGAGCAGGCCACCGCTGAGCAGCACGGTCGGGCTGATCGCACTGACGCTGAACAACTGGTTGGTCAGCGACCAGGTACCGCCAGTGACCACCAGGTTGTTGAAGTTGAGGTAGTTGCTGCCGTTGATGCTGCCGGTATCCGGCTGGCCGGCATCGGGGTTCAGTTGCAGGTACAGGGTGTTGCCGTTGTTGAGGGTACCGCCGTTGACGAACCCGGTGGCGGCATAGGTGATGCCCAGGCTGATGATGCCCGCAAGGTCCAGGGCAACGCCGCTACCCTTGTTCACCGACGACCCGGTACCGGCGTAGAAGCTGTTGGACAGGCCGCCGGCCCCCAGGTGAACGCTACCGTTGATGGTGCCGTTGTTGGTGAAGGTGTTGCCAAGGCTGCCTATCGATACGGCCTGCATTGCCACCCGACCGGTGATGGTGCCGGTGCTGGTGTTGGTCAGGACGTTCCTGGCGCCGCCGCGCATGGCGATTACCGGCACGTCTTCGAGCGGCAGGCTGATCCCGAGCAGGACATTGCTGCCGACGGTTCCGGCGTTCTGGAAGGTCGAGCTGCCGTTGGCGCCGTTCTCGATGATCAATGCGTTGCCGGCCAGGCTGCCCAGCAGACCGCCCGGCAAGGCCAGGGTGGAGCCCATCAGCACGCCGGTTGACAGGTTGCGCACCGTCACCGTGCTGCCGGCGGCGTTGGAGACGTTGAGGCCGGTGGTGAGCACCGACAACCCGGCCAGCAGGGCCGGGTCGATCCGCCCGCTGTTGTTGACGGTGATCCCGGTGCCGGTGAGGCTGACCACCGGGGTGCCCGGCAGGGTCGGCGTGATGGTCGCGCCGGTCAGCACGTTGAAGGTCAGGTTGCTGGTTGCCGAGGCCTGGTTGCCAACAGTCGCGCCGCTGCACGTGGTGAGAATGCCGCCGGTGGTGGTGCACACCGCATAGGCATCGGAACTGAAGAAACTGGAAAGCATGCCCGTCGCCGCCAGGCTGATGGCCAGAGGCAGGGGTGCGAAACGGGTGGTAAAGGCTTTTTTGACGAATCTTCTGTCCACGTGCGACTCCTTCGTGGATCAGGCAAATCCGTCTGTAAATGCGTGTCGTAGCGAGAAGTGCTCCCCCACTGGAACTACACACACTGCATGCCGAACAGCCTGACCTTGGCGAATACAGGTTCCATATGGGGTGAAACTTGTAGCCAAAAAATTGGATCCATGCAGGAGAATTCGTACACGCGCTTAGTATTAATTCTTTAGTGATAACCCCCGGAAACACGAGGTGAAACCGAAGCGGCATGTGGGCTTGAGCCGACGGGTGGTTTGGTGGTGAAGGAAATTTCTTATCACTCAGCGGGATGAATGAAGTTATTTCTAAATGTTACAAATTTCTTTGGAATCTTCTTTCGAAGAGGTGAAAACCCGTATGGATAGCTGCTGATCCTGTCTGGCTGCTCAGGTTGAGTTGCCGACAGGCCGTCCACTATAGTGACGCCCCATGACCACCGAAAACGATCTCGATGCCCGCATTGGCGCCCGTATCCGTACCGAACGGGAAAGCCGTGGCTGGTCCCTCACCGAACTCTCGCAGCGCGCCTCCGTTTCCCGGGCCATGATCCACAAGGTCGAACGGGGCGAGAGCAGCCCCACTGCCAACTTGCTCGGCAAGCTCTCCGGCGCCTTCGGCCTGAGCATTTCCAGCCTGATCGCTCGTGCCGAAACCCAGCAGGGCCGCTTGCTTCGCGCCCAGGACCAACCCACCTGGAGCGACCCGGAAACCGGCTATCTGCGCCGACACATCTCGCCGCAGTCCGACCTGCCCGTGGACCTTCTGCAGATCACCCTTCCCGCCGGCAAGCAGGTGCCCATGCCCGCCTCCGCCTATGCCTTCCAGCGCCAGCTGATCTGGGTGCTGCAGGGTGAACTGGTATTCATCGAAGGCGATGTGCGGCATGAACTGCATCAAGGCGACTGCCTGGAACTCGGGCCGCCGGTGGATTGCGAGTTTCGCAATGACAGCGGGCTGGAGTGCGTCTACGCGATTGCTCTGTTGAAAAGCCGCTGATCTTTTTTACCGGGTGACGGCTTGCCTTGGCAATCCACTATGATGGACCATAAATCCACCATAGTTACGCACGGAGCTTGTCATGATCACCCGCGACGCGACTCCCCGGGACATCCCGGGCATCACCCTCATCTATAACGACGCGGTGGCCCACTCCACCGCGATCTGGAACGAAACCCTGGTCGACACTGCCAACCGTCTCGCCTGGCTCGCCGACCGCCAGCGCGCCGGTTACCCGGTGCTGGTGGTGGTCGATGAACAGGATGACGTCCTCGGCTATGCCTCGTTCGGCGACTGGCGCGCCTGGGATGGCTACCGGCACACGGTCGAGCACTCCGTCTACATCCGCGCCGACCAGCGCGGCAAAGGGCTTGGCGAAGGGATGATGCTTGCCCTGATCGAACGCGCCCGCGCGCTGGGCAAGCACGTCATGGTCGCCGGTATAGAAGCAGGCAATCTGGGCTCGATCCGCCTGCATGAAAAGCTCGGCTTCGACCAGGTGGGTCACCTGCGGCAAGTGGGGGCCAAGTTCGGTAGCTGGCTCGACCTGGTGTTTCTCCAGCTCACCCTCGACTCGCGTGCCACGCCGGAGTGATGGCATGACCTGGATCGTTACGCTGCTTATCGCCGCCGGGGCCGCACTGGTCATCCAGAACCTGCTGATGGTGCAGATCACCAGCGGGGTATCGACGGTGTTGATTACCTTGCTGGTCAACTCGGCGGTGGGGTTCTTCATCCTCCTCGGATTGTTGCTCGGACGCTCCGGGGTGGCCGGGCTTGGGGAAGCGTTCGGGGCGTTGCGGTACTGGAGCGTGTTGCCCGGGGTGTTGGGGTCGTTTTTCGTGTTTGCCAGTATCTGCGGGTACCAGCGGCTGGGGGCGGCGGCGACGATTTCGTTGTTGGTCGGGAGTCAGTTAGTGGTGGGGTTGGGGGTGGATGCGGTGAGGACGGGTGGGGTTGGGGTTTCGTCGGTGTTGGGGGTGGGGATGTTGGTGGGTGGGGTTTGGTTGGTGGCTGGGCGGTAAGGCGTCCTAGTGCTCGGCCGGTCTCCTTGCGCTGTGCGTAGAGAACATTTCTGTCCCTTGTGGGAGCGAGCTTGCTTGCGAAGGGGCGCGCCAGCGGTCCCAAAACCTGCTTGGCTGAAGTTTCTTAATAAAATGCTATTTACCCGGCGCGGAATCTGAAATGTCACTGGATCCGGGACCGCGCTGGGTGGTTTTGGGGCCGCCCTGCGGCCCTTCGCGACGGTTCGGCGCACCGCCAAGCTTGCTCCCACGGGTTTCGATTGGCGGACCATGAAGCGATGAAGTTTTTGGCAACGCCGCCTGCTTCGAATATCGAAGATCACCTCTGCCCTCGCCCATCCCGTAGTCCCACCGCCACATCATCGATGATCGCCTTGACCTGCTCGCCCAGGTAATGGGCTGCCCAGATGGGAGCTCCGTCGGCGGCGTCTGCACCACCGAGGAGGGTCAGGCGGTTGATGCAGTCCAGGAGGACGGAGGCCTGGGCCAGGGCATCGTCACAGGGAATACCGGGGTTTACGCGGAACAGAGAGGCGTTGAGGGTAGAGCATTTGCCGAACTCGGCGGTACCGGTGGTAGTGAAGCGCTGTTGAGAATTCATGAGGGGGTTGAATTCCTTGAGGTTCAAAGCCTGAAGAAATACACCGGGGCAGGAGTTATCCCAAATTGGGTTTCGAAGAGGTATGAGAGGTCGTGCTCGGCAGTTTCATTGAAAATCTGCCTCGGTGAGTTCGTGGTGTGAGGCGTTTTCTTGCGGAGTAAGCAGGATGAAAATCGTCAAACGCGCGGGGTTGACATGAATTTTTCAGCGTTTCACTCTTGAAGATCATACATCCATGCATCTCTATTTCTTCGGGAAGCAAACGTGACTGATGAAGCCCCCTTACCTCCCTTTCGGGAAACACTTCGCGCTTATCGCGAAGAGCTGGATGTTCTGGACGAGCAGATAGTTGCCTTGCTGGCGAAGCGGTTTTCCGTGACTCAAAAGGTCGGTGAGTTGAAGGCCATGTACGCCGCAGACGCCGTCGACAACGCGCGCGAAACAGCCCAGTTGGAACGATTCACTGAGCTGTCCCGGCAATATGGCCTACCTAGCGATACGACACGGGCAGTTTTCGAAACCGTCATTGGGCTGGTGCGTGAAAACCATCGGAATATTGCGCGGGCCAAGAGTCCGGTTTCAGGGCAAAAATAGCAGGTGTTGTATTGATAAGGCTCCAGTCACCGCCTGGGCCATCCCGCCCCCCAACAGCACAACCAGAAACCACAGAGCCGGCACTAGGAGGGCTTTGCTGGTTGTTTCGTAGACAGTCATGGACTTCTGAACACTGGGGAGACAGGAACCACACACAGAGCCTGTAACCAAGCAATACGGGATCTTTATGGGTAGGATGCGCCAGATAGCGATCATCCGTGATGGGCTTTCCTGTGACAGTTCGGACAAGCGGCGACTGAATTTTCGACCGTATCGTCTCCGCCATCAATCAGCCGTTGCTTGTGATGCACCTCTAGGTATGGCGTCTGATCCTTCCTTCTGAGAAACGGAGCCTCCCGGCCACATAGACCACAGATGCCGTTCGCCCTCGACAGTACCTCCGCGACAACGTCTGGATTGCGTTCGAACACCCGGACCTGAACAAATTTTTGTTTGGGTACTCGGGGAGCAACGGCTAGGCGAGCCATCCGCTGCTTAGGATTCTTAAGCGATTCTCGCACCTTCCTCTCGAAGTCTTGAGCTAGGTCTCTCGGCATGCGAACAACCTGAAACCCGAGCTTCGGTAGATCACTAAGCGGGTGCGATGTGTTGAAAGAGCCAGGAGGTTTTCCGATGGCTAATGCATAAATGTACTTGAGAGGGTAGAGAAGCCCACCAGGTGCCTCCAAATACCAAGCCCGTGGAGTGGTGTACTTGAAAGGCCGCTCGCCGCGTTCATAGATGGCAATAGCCTTTTTCACCGAGGCTTTAGTCAAATTGCCAGTGAGCATTCATACGTTCCTTCGAAGAATAGTGCAGATGAGAGGGTGACCCCGGGGGCCCATGAGGATAAACAATGAAAACGGGACCGGGAACCCGCGCCGTCTTGCTAGCAGCAGGCCGGTTGACGAAGGTTGACACTTGTCGAGGTTGACGCCCTCGAGGAGAAGGGTCAGTAGTCAGAAGCCGTTGCGTTCCCAATACAAGATCTTCACGCGGTTGCACGGTTTGTTGAGGAAAACGAACAGCACCGGGTCGAACACCGCCACCTTGATATCGAGTTCGACCAGCGCGGCCAGGTCATCGATGGACTTTTGAAAGTCGACGGGCTTGGGATAGAGGTACACTTTTTGACTTTGAGGTCGGGTCGCATCATCGTCGGCAAGCTCCAGAAAGAAATCGGGAGCACAGCATCGGGGATCAGGTATGCGCTTTGAATGTGGGGTTCATGGCGCGCTTACATGAAACTGGGGCATCGAAAAAATATGCGACACCTTCATTCTCTGGGCCAGGGCTTGTCCGGCTCAATATGATTAGGAATCAGGTGATCATCATTGCATTCAGTCTCCTCCTCATCCGACCAAAAATGCTCCAGCTCGTCCTCATGGCTACGAACCGAATCATCGTCATAGTCGTCCTCATGCTCATGCTCATGCTCATGCTCATGCTCATGCTCATGCTCATGCTCATGCTCATGAGGAGGCTGGGGATCCCGATCTTTGCCTGCCATCTCATCCTCCTGGGATAAAAAACGCACGTGCCGGAAACTCTGCCAATACGACTGCTTGACACTCCGACTTAACCCGACCGTGCTCCATCCTCTCCGGAGATTTATCAGCCAGCAATCTCTGCTTCTCTATGATTTTTTTGAAACGAGTCTGGTGCTCCCCGGTGTAATCTTGAGCTTGGCTGATATCTATGCGCAGGTCCTTCAAGTCGTGAAACAGTAAGCGATAGCCTGAGAACAGCTCTTCGTAAGAACGAATCCTCTTCGTGAGATTCAGCAGAGGTTTCAATACAGTGACCACAGCTGCCAATGCCAACATTGCTTTCCAGGCTGGGTTCCCAGCTTCACTGCTCCAAAAAGCCAATCCTGCAACAGCAGATGAGGAGGTCACGGCCACGACTACTTCGGAACAAAAATTAATGCGTTCATAACTGAGCAGTCGACGCCCATAGTACAACTCATTCAACCGAGCCGTTCTGAGCTGATCGTAAACATCCCAAACCGGATGACTGTCCTGCATTGCCACTCCTTGAGCACACAGAATAATCCAAGGCCAAAAAATTTACCTACAGGTCCGAAGATGATGACCCAAAACAGAGAAGACACCTTGATAACTTTCCGCCCTAGAACAAGTTCGAGCTGCAATAGTTAACTTTGAGGGGGGGGGATAAATGTCACGATATGAGAAACCTTATTCCCTAAACAGTTATCCCGTTGTCAAGCCAAACTGCGGTGAGAATGGAGTACGCCTAATCCCTTGATTTTACTGGTGCCGGAGACAGGAATCGAACCTGCGACCTTCGCGTTACGAGTGCGCTGCTCTACCGACTGAGCTACACCGGCGTGGCAGCAACGCTACCACTGCCGCGCGGGTTGCGCAATTGACTGTTTCATAACGACTATTGAGCCGTGCTGGTGCAGCCTTTGGGGGCGTGATCGGCGCTGGCGTCGGTGGTGCAGGCCCAGCCACTGGCGCTGCGGGTCAGGGTGAGGGTCTTGCCCTGGACCGGGGCCGGGGCGTCGAGCAGGGTGCAGGCGATACTGCCAGTGCCGCTGGCGGCGACGGCCGTGGCGCTGATGGTGCAGTGGGCCGTGCGTTCCTGGCCGCCGAGCTGGGTCGGGCCGCTGATGTCCTGGCCCTGGCTAAGGCGCACTTCGAAGGCGGTTTTCAAGGCGGTGATCTCCGCCAGGCCAGCGGTGGCCTTGGTGCGCGCCTGGTGGTCGGTGTAGAGCGGCATGGCAATGGTGAGCAAGAGGCCGATGATGGCGATCACTATCATCAGCTCGATCAATGTAATACCGCGTTGCATCCTCATGGACGTATTCCCCATCTTCAAATCCGCAAGTCATTTCGGCCGGCCGTGCCGACAAGCGCGCCAGTAGGCCCGAACCGACACCTTTTGTCACCTCGCTGAACAGGGTCGCTTGGCGTGGCTCGTCTACTCTAGTGCGGGCCGGGTAACGCTGCCGGATGGAGCTGTAACGGAAATTGTGTTTGGCCTAACGCAACAAGGACGTCGCACCATATGAAAACCAGAACCTACAGCTGGCAGGGGGTCGATCGTAACGGCACCCGGGTCAGCGGCCGCAGCGACGGGCAGAGCCCGGCGCTGGTCAAGGCGATGCTGCGCAAGCGCGGCATCCATACCACCCGCATCCGTCATTCGCGACGGCTCGCGACCCTGCAGTTGTCGCGGGAGATCAACGCCGCGCAGTTGACCCAGCTCAGCCGCCACCTGGCCACGCTGTTCCAGGCAGGGATTCCCTTGCTGCATGGCCTGGACATCATCGCCGACGGCAGCCGCCATCCGCGCATGATCAACCTGCTGGCCGCACTCAAGCGTGATATCAGTGCAGGCACCAGCCTGGCCGAGGCATTGCGCAAGCATCCGCGCTATTTCGATGGGCTGTACTGCAACCTGGTGGCGGTGGGCGAGGCGTCCGGGCGCCTGGATACCCTGCTCGACCAGCTGGCGACCTACCAGGAAAAACGCGCCGCCCTGCGCTCGCGCATGCGCAAGGCCATGCTGTATCCGCTGCTGGTGCTGATGGTCGGCCTGGGGGTTTCCAGCCTGCTGCTGTTGCATGTGGTGCCGCAGTTCGAGGTGCTGTTCGCCGGCATGGGCTCTGAATTGCCGCCCTTCACGCGGATGGTCATCGATCTGGCCGACTGGCTGTCCGCCCACCTGCTGGCCTTGAGCCTGGCCCTGTTGCTTGCGGGGCTCGGTGTGCGCCAGCTGTTTCGCCATCACCAGGCCTTTCATCTATGGGTACTGGGTCTCGCTCACCGCCTGCCGCTGGTGGGCACGCTGTTGCGCCATGCGGCGATGGCCCGTTTCGCCCGGACCCTGCACACCTGTTTCGCCGCCGGCATTCCATTGACGGACGCGCTGGTGCCGGTGGCCAAGGCCTGCGGCAACGCCCTGTTCGAGCGGGCGATCCGCCGCCTGCGCCAGGACCTCGGCAACGGCCTGTCGTTGAGCGCGGCCATGCGCGCCAGCCCGCTGTTTCCCCATCTTTGCGTGCAGATGTGCGGCATCGGCGAGACATCGGGCACCCTCGACGATATGCTCAATCGCATTGCCAACCACCATGAGCAGTCCATCGACCAGTTGATGGAAAACCTGACCAGCCTGCTCGAACCGGTAATCGTGCTGGTCCTCGGCCTGCTGATCGGCAGCCTGGTGATTGCCATGTACCTGCCGATCTTCCAGTTGGGTGACGTGATCTGACATGAACCTGTGGGACCTTTTCGCCAGCCAGCCGTCGATCTACCTGGGCAGCGCCTTGCTGCTGGGGTTGATCGTCGGCAGCTTCCTGAATGTACTGGTGCATCGACTGCCGTTGATGATGGAACGTCGCTGGCAGGCAGAGGCCCGTGAGGCCCTGGCCCTGCCGGAGCTCCCCGCCGGCGAGCGCTTCGACCTGTTTCTCCCCTCCTCCCATTGCCCACACTGCCAACATCGCATCCGCCCATGGGAAAACATCCCGCTGCTCGGCTACCTGCTGCTGCGCGGACGCTGCTCCGCCTGCCATACCCGGATCAGCCCGCGCTACCCGCTGGTCGAACTGGCCAGCGCCGGACTGACCGTCTTCGCTGCCTGGCATTTCGGTGTCAGCGCCAGCGCGGCAGCCTTCATGCTGTTGAGCTGGGGCCTGCTGGTGCTGAGCCTGATCGATATCGAACACCAGTTGCTGCATGACGCCCTGGTATTGCCGCTGCTATGGCTGGGCCTGATAGTCAATGCCTTCGACCTGTTCGTCCCGCTGGACCAGGCGCTGTGGGGGGCGGTCGCTGGTTACCTGATCCTGTGGTCGGTGTACTGGTTGTTTCGCCTGATCACCGGCAGGGACGGCATGGGCTACGGCGATTTCAAGCTGCTGGCGATGCTCGGCGCCTGGGGCGGCTGGCAGACGCTGCCCTTCATCCTGCTGTTCAGCTCGCTGCTGGGGGCTGTGGTGGGCCTGGTGCAGCTACGGGTGAAAGGCCGCCAGATGGCGACGCCGATCCCCTTCGGGCCCTATCTGGCACTCGCGGGCTGGATCGCACTGCTCTGGGGTGGTCAAATACCCGCTTCTTATCTGCATTTCGCTGGATCCTGATGACAACGCCCGCTTTCACCCCCTGGATTCTCGGCCTCACCGGAGGCATTGGCAGCGGCAAGAGCGCGGCTGCGCAACGTTTCGTCGAGCTGGGTGTGCACCTGGTGGACGCCGACCAGGCCGCGCGCTGGGTGGTCGAGCCTGGCCGCCCCGCCCTGGCTCGTATCGTCGAGCACTTCGGCCCCGGCGTACTGCTCGAGGATGGCCAACTCGATCGCACCGCCCTGCGCCAGCTGATCTTCGCCGACCCCGAACAGCGCCGCTGGCTCGAAGCCCTGCTGCACCCGCTGATCGGCCAGGAAATCTTCAGCTATCTGGCCAAGGCCGAATCGCCTTATGCGGTGTTCGTTTCGCCACTGATGATCGAATCCGGCCAGTACCAGCGCACCGACCGCCTGCTGGTGATCGATGCGCCACAGAACCTGCAGGTCGAGCGCACCCTGCTGCGCGACCAGACCAGCCCGGAACAGGTCCAGGCCATTCTCAAGGCCCAGGCCAGCCGGGAAGAACGTCTGCGGCATGCCGACGATGTGCTGGTCAACGACCGCGATATCGCCTGGCTGCACTCGGAGGTCGACCGCCTGCACACCTATTACCTGACTTTACGAGGAGGCCGCGAATGAGCCAGCCCGTCACCGTTGATTGCCCGACCTGCGGCGCCCCTGTCGAATGGAGCAGCGCCAGCACCTACCGTCCGTTCTGCTCCGATCGTTGCAAGCTGATCGACCTCGGCGCCTGGGCCGCCGAAGAGCACAAGATCCCGGTTGCACCGGATGCCGAGGACGAACTGTTCTCCGGCGAATTCAGCCCCCGCGAGCCGCACTAAGGCTCGCCATCTTTCCACGGGGCCTGCAGATAGCGGGTCCTGTTGAAGGTCTCCAGCCATTCCGGGCAGAACACCACCAATGCGCTGATCACCATCCCGTTGATAAAGGCCTCGGGGAACATGATCAGCCACAGGTAGCCGATAAAGTCCTCCAGCCATACCGGCATCGCGAAGCGCCCGTCCAGCCATAGCACGCCCAGGCTCGCCAGCAGGCAGAGCAGCGCCGACAAGGCTGCGGCGAAGAATCCCGAGCAGAAGATATAGACGAACAGGTTGCGCGGCTGCGCCCGTTCCACAAGGATCGCGCAGCATTCGGTGACCAGCACCGGGATGCCGATCAGCAAGACACCGTTCACCCCCATGGCGGCGAGGTCCTGGCGGCCAAGGGCTACCAGCCCGAGCTGGGCGATACAGCCACCAAGCACCGCCAGCGGCCAGTCCAGCAACAGGGTCACGGCGGTCATGCCGATAAAGTGATAGGACACGCCGGTCTCGAAATCCCGGCGTACCAGCCATAGGGCGAACAGCGCGAAGACCGTGCCGAACAACAGGTGCTGGCGCCGGCTGTCGGTAAACAGCTCGACCCAGCGGGTACGCGCCGCCGCCCATGCCAGCAGGGGCACGAAGGCCAGCCAGCCGAGGGTCAGGCTCAAATCCGAGAGCAGTTGCGCAGCAATCACGGCAGGCAGCCCTTCTTTACGGGGAATCCTCGAAGTCTACACCCGGGAAAACACCCTGCCCTGCGCTGGAGCAGGCAAACCCGACCAGAATCAGCCACTTGCTCCGCGCAAGCAGGCAATTGAGCGCTAAGCTTGTCTCCATGGACGACTCAGACTACCTGCGCCTGCTTACCATCCAGGCCGAACAAGCCAATGCGTTTCTCTCCAATGCCCGCAAATGGGAGCGCGAGCGTTGGGTCTGCCAGCGCCTGCTGCAAGGCTTGAACATTCCCTATCGCAGCGAGGATTTCACCGCCGCCGGGCAAGAGCCGCCGGATGTTTTGTTCCGCGATGCGGCGTTCGAGGTGTTTTTCGTCCTGGATGAAGGGCGTCGTCTGAACGACGAGTGGCGCGAGGAGTTGCAGCGACGGCGCAGTGCGTTTTCCCTGGCGCAACTGGTGCGACGTGAAGCCCGTCCGCGACGGATCGGCGCCCCGGAACTGCTGCAACGCCTGGCACCGACCTTGCGCAAGAAGGCGCACAACTATCGCGAACGCGGGCTGGACCTGGGAGAGCTGGATATCATCGCCTTCACTGCCCTGAAGCGCGAGACGCTGGACCTGAACAGCCACTTTCCGCCGCCTACCGAGTATCTGCGCCAGGGCTGGCGCTCGCTGTCACTGGTAGGTCCGACCTTTGCCAGGGTGATCTTTGCCCATCCGGATGCGCCGGACTTTCTGCGCAGCAATCTGGGGCGAAGCATTGTTTTCGATGTGGGGATCAGTCTTTAGGGCCCTATCGCTGCATGGGTATCTACACAACTCAATCAGGCGTAACACAGACCCTGTGGGCTGTTAGCCGCGATTGGGCGCGAAGCGGCCATAAAACCTGTGTTCTCGGTGTGTCAGACAGATCTGGGACTTAGGTTTTACGACGGCTTCGCCGCCGATCGCGGCTAACAGCCGCTCCCACAGGGTCCGCGTTGCATGGCAGTCCCCTGCCATGGCGGGATGGCATAAATCCCCCAGCGGTGATACAAAGCGCAATCATTTCGCTCCAGAGCATTTGCCGGCAGGTACGCCAGTGGCAAACGGCTACAGTGAACGCTGTAGCTTTCCCACAGTCACAAGCGTCTATTTGCCGAGGCCACCATGACCAGCCGCCTGACCCCCGAAGACCAGCGACGTGTCGATCAGTACCTGCAAGCCCCCCATCATCAAGTCGAGCGCAAGCCTTTCCGGCCATGGCTGCTCCTTGTTCTGGTGGTTGGCGTGACCGTGGGTCTGGGCCTGTTGAGCCGCCTCCTGAGTTTGTTGGTGCTATGAGCTGCCTTGCGCTCGCCCACTCCGCCCGCCTCGCGCGGCCGTCCACTCGGGGCCCGAATTCGAATTCCGCAAACCTTATGAGATATCTCCATGACACACCGCATCGTGATTGTCGGCGGCGGCGCCGGCGGCCTGGAACTGGCGACCCGCCTGGGCAAGACCCTGGGTAGGAAAGGCAGTGCCGAGATCACCCTGGTCGACGCCAACCTGACCCACATCTGGAAACCGCTGCTGCACGAAGTGGCCGCCGGTTCGCTGAACTCCTCGGAAGACGAGCTGAACTACGTGGCCCAGGCCAAGTGGAATCACTTCCAGTTCCAGCTCGGCCGCATGAGCGGCCTGGACCGCGCCACCAAGCAGATCCAGCTGGCCGCCACCCTCGACGAGGATGGCCGCGAGCTGCTGCCTGCGCGTACCCTGGGCTATGACACCCTGGTGATCGCCGTCGGCAGCAACACCAACGACTTCGGCACTCTGGGCGCGGCGCAGCACTGCCTGTTCCTCGATACCCGCAAGCAGGCCGAGCGCTTCCACCAGCAGTTGCTCAACCACTATCTGCGTGCCCATGCCGGCGACCAGGCCAAGGAAAAGATCAGCGTCGCCATCGTCGGCGCCGGTGCCACCGGGGTCGAGCTGGCTGCCGAGCTGCATCACGCGGCCCACGAACTGGCGGCCTATGGTCTGGACCGGATCAAGCCGGAAGATATGCAGATAACCATTATCGAAGCCGGTCCACGGGTGTTGCCGGCGCTGCCGGAACGGATCAGCGTGCCGGTGCACCAGACCCTGGAAAAGCTCGGGGTCAAGGTGATGACCAACGCAGCGGTCAGCGAAGTCAGCGCCGATAGCCTGAAGACCGCCAGTGGTGATGTGATCGAAGCCAGCCTGAAGGTCTGGGCCGCGGGGATTCGCGCGCCGGCCTTCCTCAAGGAAATCGACGGCCTGGAGACCAACCGGATCAATCAGTTGGTGGTACGTCCTACGCTGCAAACCACCCTGGACGACGATATCTTCGCTTTCGGCGACTGCGCCGCCTGCCCGCAACCGGGCAGCGACCGCAATGTACCGCCACGGGCCCAGGCTGCGCACCAGCAGGCATCGCTGCTGGCCAAGAGCCTCAAGGCACGCCTGGAAGGCAAACCGCTGGCGGACTACGTCTACCGTGACTATGGCTCGCTGGTATCGCTGTCGCGCTTCTCGGCGGTGGGCAACCTGATGGGCAACCTGACCGGCAGCGTCATGCTCGAAGGCTGGCTGGCGCGGATGTTCTATGTGTCGTTGTACCGCATGCACCAGATGGCCCTGTACGGCACCTTCCGCACCCTGATGCTGATGCTCGGCAGCCGGATCGGCCGGGGTACCGAGCCGCGCTTGAAACTGCACTGATCACTGCTTGATCGAAATGAAAACCGGGCCTTGCAGGCCCGGTTTTTTACATCAGTGGTGGGCGTCTCCCGCCTTCCCGTCCAGGGAAATCCGCACGTTCTGCATCATGCCCTGGTCCTCGTGATCGAGGATGTGGCAGTGCAGCACGAACTCACCGATATAGCGCTGGTAACGCGTCTTCACCTTGATCGTGTAGTACTTGCCGTTGGTGATTGGCTTGACGAACAAGGTGTCCTTCCACACCCCCTTGAGGCCGGCGTACTGGGTATCGCCATCCAGCGCGTCCTTGGCCCCCGGCTTGCTGAGGTCGGTACCATCCGGCGCAATGATTTCCTCGATCTGGAACGGGTTGACGTGGATATGGAACGGATGCCCGGCCAGTGCCGATTGCAGGCTCCAGCGCTGCGCAGTGCCCAGTTTCAGTTCGCGGTTGACCACATCCGGATCGTAAGGCACGGCATTGTCGGCCGTGGTGCCGATGGCGAAGGTGGTATTGGCGCCATTCGGGGTGATCTTGAACACCAACTGCTGCTCTTCAGCCATCAGTTCGCTGTTCTGGATATCGCTGTGGGGCACGAAACTGGCCAGCGAGAATCCGGTTTGCAGATCAGCGACCACTTTGTCGCGAACACTGCCGGCCGGCATGTTCACCTTGGCGGCCGCGACCAGTTGATCGCGGATGTAGTTGCTGCCCTGGGCGACTGCGGCCCCTTCCACATCGACGAAACCGAGCAGTTGATGCTGGCCTTGTTCCTGAGTCACCTCACCGCTAGGCGGGCCCGCGCGGTCGATCACGCAGTAATTGCCCTTCTCGGGGAAGGAAATCAGCAGATCGTTGCGATAACCCGGCTGCAAGGTCACCTGGTCTTTCTGCTGGGCTTGGGCGTAGGTCAGGCCATCGGCGGCAATGACCTGATACGGCAGTGCATCACCAACGCAGTTCTGCGCGATGAAGCCCGGTGCCTCAGCCGCCGAAACGCCTTTCTTGCTCAACGCCACCGCACTGTCCTTGAGCTTGACGAACTGCAGGTTGACGGTGTCGCGGACACCGGCGTGCACGATCCGCCAGCGCTGGACATCACTGGTGCGCGCCGAGAAGTGTGGCTGCACCAGGCCGTTGACGCTGGTGAAGCGACCAGAAGCCGCCCAACTGCCAGGACCGAACTGGTCATAGGACTCCACCACGCCAGTCTCGCCCTGGGCGCAACTCCAATCGACGACATCATTGCCCTTGCTGTCCTTCTTCTTCTTGATCGCGCCGTGCCCCGCCGCGCCGACGCAGGCGTACGGAATCTGTTGCAGCACCAGCAGGCGCTCGACGAAGTCCTGTCCCTGATAGGGCTTGAGCAAGGTGTCGATATCACCGTTGGAGGTGTCGGTCGGCAGGCGGTCACCGCGAATGATCAGGGCGCCAGCCATGCCGCTACCCACCTGCAGCGCAGTGGAGCCATGCAAGTGCGGGTGGTACCAGAAGGTGCCAGCCGGGTGATCGGACGGGATGTTGTATTCGTACTCGAATTTCTGCTGCGGATTGATCTTCAGCAGCACGTTGTCGCTGTTGCCGGTCGGGCTGACCCAGAGGCCGTGGGAGTGCAGGTTGGTACCGTTGAAGCAATGCGGCGTGTTGACCGACTTCGGCTTGGTCACGCAATCCGAGCTGCTGGGCAGTTGGTTGTCCAGGTTGATACGCACGGTATCGCCGGGCGTGACGTCAATGGTCGGCGCCACGAAGGGTGCCTGGGGATTGACGCCCGTGCCTTGATAGCTGCGCAGATAGACCGGTACTTGCTGCTGGGTGCCCGGGTCGTAGATGTAGTTGTTGGCGTACTTGATCGTCAGGTCCAGCACCCGCTCATGGCCCGCGTGAGGGTTGAGAGCCGCATTGGCCGGTGCGGTGGATTTCAGCAACAGGGTGCCGGAAACCTCTTTCAGACTCGGTGCGGTCTGCTGGATGGGCGGTGGATTGCTGAAGGATCTGGCCTGCTCGTCTGCCTGGACGGCTGCGGCGGCGGTCATCACGGCCAGTGCGGTGAGGCTGAATGGCCAAGTGTGTCTGTTGCGGTGAAGTCCTGTCATGCCGATTGCTCCTGCATCAGGTCGTCGCAAGACGACGTTGAAACGGACATGGGCCAGGCTCCCCCGCCTGCCACGGCCGTCGGTGGCGCAGGGGTAGGCACGGACCTCGGGTTTGTACCCAAGGACCATGGCCAAATGCTATCCCTGCGCGGCCAACCCTAGTAAAAACAGGGGTTGGAGCGCAACAGGAAAATATCGACACGCAAACGAAAAAGGGCACCCTTGCGGGTGCCCTTTTTCTGAATATGGTCGGGGTAAGGGGATTCGAACTCCTGACATCCTGCTCCCAAAGCAGGCGCGCTACCGGACTGCGCTATACCCCGGTAAAAAAAAGGCACCGATAAAGGCGCCTTTTTTATGACTGGGCGCTAATGGCGTTCCAGTCTTTTAAGATTCGACTCCAGCGAACCGGACTCGAAAATGGTGGGTCGTGTAGGATTCGAACCTACGACCAATTGGTTAAAAGCCAACTGCTCTACCAACTGAGCTAACGACCCAAAAATGGTCGGGGTAAGGGGATTCGAACTCCTGACATCCTGCTCCCAAAGCAGGCGCGCTACCGGACTGCGCTATACCCCGGCTTGAAATTTGGCTCCGCGACCTGGACTCGAACCAGGGACCCAATGATTAACAGTCATTTGCTCTACCGACTGAGCTATCGCGGAACTATCAATTTCATTTACATCTACTGCAATTTCGAACGCTGTATCACTACCGCTTCGAACCCTTCGACCTTGTGCATCGCTGCGTTCATGTCTCTGAGGCGCGTCATTCTACAACCTTCAAAACCTTTGTCAACCCCCAATTTGCATTCAACTTACTGATTTGCAACTTGTTTTCAGATTTCCAAAACCGCTGGAAAACCGGGATGACTTACAGCGGGGCGCACTTTACAAGCACTCGAAAGAAAATGCAAAGAAAAAAGGCCTCGAATTTCGAGGCCTTTTCTCCACCCCAGTAAAATCAGGCGAAAACGATCTCCTCGCCTTCCACTTTCGCGGTGATCGAGGTGCCCGGCAGGAAGCGACCAGCCAGGATCAGCTGGGCCAGCGGGTTCTCGATCCAGCGCTGGATCGCCCGTTTCAACGGCCGCGCACCGTAGACCGGGTCGTAACCGACAGCGATCAGCTTGTCCAAGGCTTCCGGACTCAGTTCCAGACTCAGCTCGCGCTCGGCCAGACGGCTGCGCAGGCGGCCCAGCTGGATCTGCGTAATACCGGCGATCTGCTCGCGGCCCAGCGGCTCGAACACCACCACTTCGTCGATCCGGTTGATGAACTCCGGCCGGAAGTGCGAACCCACCGCATCCATGACCGCTGCACGTTGTGCCTCACGGTCGCCAACCAGGTCCTGGATCTGTGCCGAGCCCAGGTTGGAGGTCATGACGATCACGGTATTGCGGAAATCCACCGTGCGTCCGTGGCTGTCGGTCAGGCGGCCGTCTTCAAGCACCTGGAGCAGCACGTTGAACACATCCGGATGCGCCTTCTCCACTTCGTCCAGCAGCACCACCGAGTAGGGTTTGCGCCGCACGGCCTCGGTCAGGTAACCGCCCTCTTCATAACCGACATAGCCTGGCGGGGCGCCGATCAGGCGAGCTACGGAGTGTTTCTCCATGAACTCGGACATATCGATGCGCACCATGGCCTCTTCGGTATCGAACAGGAATTCCGCCAGCGCCTTGCACAGCTCGGTCTTGCCGACGCCGGTCGGGCCGAGGAAGAGGAAGGATCCGCTCGGACGATTCGGGTCGGACAGCCCGGCGCGGGAACGCCGCACCGCGTTGGCCACGGCCACCACGGCCTCTTCCTGGCCGATCACCCGCTCGTGCAGCAGGCTTTCCATCTTCAGCAGTTTTTCCCGCTCGCCTTCGAGCATCTTCGACACCGGAATACCGGTCCACTTCGACACCACTTCGGCGATTTCTTCCTCGGTGACCTTGTTGCGCAGCAACTGGTTATCGGACTTGCCGTGCTGGTCGACCATCTGCAGGCTGCGCTCCAGATCGGGGATCACCCCGTACTGCAGCTCGGCCATGCGGCTCAGGTCGCCCTTGCGCCGGGCAGCCTCAAGCTCCTGGCGGGACTGCTCGATCTTCTGCTGGATCTGCGCCGAACCCTGCACTTCGGCTTTTTCCGAAGTCCAGACCTCTTCCAGGTCGGCGTATTCGCGCTCCAGCCGGGCGATTTCCTCGGTCAGTTTCTCCAGACGCTTGATCGCCGCTTCGTCGTCTTCCTTCTTCAGGGCCTGGGACTCGACCTTGAGCTGGATCAGACGGCGTTCCAGACGGTCGAGCACTTCCGGCTTGGAGTCGATCTCCATGCGGATGCGGCTGGCGGCTTCGTCGATCAGGTCGATGGCCTTGTCCGGCAACTGACGGTCGGTGATATAGCGGTGGCTGAGCTTGGCTGCGGCAATGATCGCACCGTCGGTGATCGCTACCTTGTGGTGCACTTCATAGCGCTCCTTGAGGCCGCGGAGGATGGCGATGGTGTCTTCCTCGCTCGGCTCCTCCACCAGGACCTTCTGGAAACGCCGCTCCAGCGCTGCGTCCTTTTCTATGTACTGGCGGTATTCGTTCAGGGTCGTGGCACCGACGCAATGCAGTTCGCCGCGTGCCAGGGCCGGCTTGAGCATGTTGCCGGCGTCCATGGAACCCTCGCCCTTGCCGGCGCCGACCATGGTGTGCAGTTCGTCGATAAACAGGATGATCTGGCCTTCCTGCTTCGACAGCTCGTTGAGCAGCGCTTTGAGGCGCTCCTCGAACTCGCCGCGGAACTTGGCGCCAGCGATCAATGCGCCCATGTCGAGGGACAGCAAGCGCTTGCCCTTGAGGCCATCCGGCACTTCGCCGTTGATGATGCGCTGGGCCAGGCCCTCGGCGATAGCGGTCTTGCCCACGCCGGGTTCGCCGATCAGCACCGGGTTGTTCTTGGTCCGGCGCTGCAGGACCTGGATGGTGCGGCGGATTTCGTCGTCACGACCGATCACCGGATCGAGCTTGCCGTCTTCGGCGCGCTTGGTCAGGTCGACGGTGTATTTGTCCAGAGCCTGGCGGGACTCTTCGGCGTTCGGATCATTCACCGCCTCGCCACCACGCAGGTTGCTGATGGCATTTTCCAGGGCTTTCTTGCTCACGCCCTGGCTCAGCAGCAGCTTGCCGAGCTTGCTGTTCTCGTCCATGGCGGCGAGCAGCACCAGTTCGCTGGAAATGAACTGGTCGCCTTTCTGCTGGGCCAGGCGGTCGGCCTGGTTGAGCAGGCGTGCCAGGTCCTGGGACATGTTTACGTCGCCGGTGGGGTTCTGGATTTTCGGCAACTGGTCGAGCTCTTTGCTCAACGCCGTGCGCAGGCCATTGACGTCGAAACCGACCTGCATCAGCAACGGGCGGATCGAACCGCCCTGCTGGTCGATCAGGGCCTGCAACAGGTGGACGGGCTCGATGGCTGGATGATCCATGCCAACGGCCAGGGATTGGGAATCGGATAAAGCCAGCTGCAACTTGCTGGTCAAACGGTCTATACGCATGAGTTACCTTCCTTTAAAGGGCAGGCCGGAGCGATGGACACACCTGATGAAGAAAAGCCTGCCTGAGATGCCTATCTAGATAGGGATGATTCTGGAAGATTCAAGCGTAGTCGGCTTGACCCAGGTCAGCGGGGCGCGAGCCAGATCAGGGAGGCGAAGCGGCCGGTGGTGGACGCTTGACGGTAGGAGAAGAAGCGCGGGTCGCTGACGGTGCAATAACCGCCGCCGTAGACGGCCGTGACGCCACGGGCAGCGAGGCGGATCCGCGCCAGCGCATAGATGTCGGCCATGAACTTGCCCGGCTGTGCTCCGGGCACAAAGGCGGCATCGGTCTGCGGATGAACCGCGACGAAGGCTTCGCGCACCTCGGCGCCGACTTCGAAGGCTTGCGGGCCGATGGCCGGGCCGAGCCAGACCAGTACGTCGGCAGGATCGACGGCAAGGGTGTCCAGCGTGGCTTCCAGCACACCACCGACCAGCCCGCGCCAGCCGGCATGGGCGGCGGCCACCCGGGTTCCGGCACGGTCGCAGAACAATGCAGGAAGGCAATCTGCGGTCATCACCGTGCAGGCGATGCCCGGGGTGTCGGTCCAACTGGCATCGGCTTCGTCGATGACCTGCGGGTCGGCATAGGCTACTGCCAGGCCGTGCACCTGCTTGAGCCAGGCCGGGCGGGCAGCGCATTCCTCGGTGAGGCGTCGACGGTTCTCGGCGACCGCGTCCGGCGCATCGCCGACATGGTCACCGAGGTTGAAGCTTTCATAAGGCGCCTGGCTGACCCCACCTTCGCGCGTGGTCACGCACGCACGGACTCCGGCTGGCGCAGGCCAGTCAGGAATCAGCAGGTTGGGTGTCAGGTCGCTCATCCGATGAAGGCCTCGCGGTCCTGCTTGAGCAGCGAGAGCAGCCAGACAAAGTCATCCGGCAGTGGCGACGACCACTTCATGCGCTGCCCGGTCACCGGGTGCTGCAATTCCAGGAAACGTGCATGCAGAGCCTGGCGCGGGAAGGTCTTGACCGCCTCGACCATGGTCGGGCTCGCCGCCGGTGGAATGCGGAAGCGACCACCGTAGACCGGGTCGCCGACCAGCGGGAAGTTGATGTGGGCCATGTGCACACGGATCTGGTGAGTCCGTCCGGTTTCCAGCTTGACCCGCACGTGGGTGTGGGAACGGAAGCGCTCCAGTACCCGGTAATGGCTGACTGCTGGCTTGCCACCGTCGGTGACCGCCATGCGCTGACGCATGCCGCCATGACGACCGATAGGCGCGTCGATCTTGCCGCCGGCAGTGACCACGCCCACCACGATGCATTCATAGATGCGGCTGACGCTGCGACTCTGCAGCTGCTCGACCAGGCTGGTCTGCGCCTGGAGGGTCTTGGCCACCACCATCAGACCAGTGGTGTCCTTGTCCAGACGATGGACGATACCGGCGCGCGGCACGTTGACGATGTCCGGCACATGGTGCAGCAGGGCGTTGAGCAAGGTGCCGTCGGCATGCCCGGCCGCCGGATGGACCACCAGCCCGGCGGGCTTGTTGATCACCAGGATCTGGTCGTCTTCGTAGACGATGTCCAGTTCGATGTCCTGGGCCACCCACTCGCCCTGGGCTTCCTGCTCGGCCTGCAGCGCCAGCATGGAGCCGCCGTGAACGATGTCACGGGGACGCATGACGTTGCCATCGACGGTCAAAAGGCCGTCCTTGATCCAGGCGGAAAGGCGCGAGCGCGAGTGCTCGGCGAACAATTGGGCGGCGACCTGGTCGAGGCGTTGACCGCCCAATTCGGACGGCACCTCTGCGCTAAGTTGAATGATCTCGGACATGCTCTGACAAGGCGACGGCACAGCCTTTGGTTTCAGCTGCGCGCTTGTGGTTAAATACGGCGTCTTTTGCCCCGGGTGTGCTCCGCGGGGTGCTCATCATAACAGGACGGCCGTGCCCAAGACAGCGGCCGTCATAGGGACGCAAGCCGCCATGCAAGTGAAACACCTGCTGCTGATCGCCATCCTCGGACTCACCGCTGCTTGTTCTTCGAAGGAAGTCGTCGACGAAAACCTGAGCGAAGCCGAGCTGTACCAGCAGGCGCAGGCCGACCTGGACAACCACAGCTACACCAGCGCCACGTCCAAGCTGAAGGCCCTGGAGTCGCGTTATCCGTTCGGCCGCTACGCTGACCAGGCGCAGCTGGAACTGATCTACGCGAACTACAAGAACGCCGAGCCGGAGGCCGCCAAGTCCGCCGCCGAGCGTTTCATCCGCCTGCACCCGCAGCACCCGAACGTCGACTACGCCTACTACCTGAAGGGCCTGACTTCGTTCGACCAGGACCGCGGCCTGCTGGCGCGCTTCCTGCCGCTGGACATGACCAAGCGTGACCCGGGTGCCGCCCGCGACTCCTACAACGAGTTCGCCCAGCTCACCAGCCGCTTCCCGAACAGCCGCTACGCCCCGGATGCCAAGCAGCGCATGATCTACCTGCGCAACCTGCTGGCTTCCTACGAAATCCACGTCGCCGACTACTACCTGACCCGTCAGGCCTATGTCGCCGCCGCCAACCGTGGTCGCTACGTGGTGGAAAACTTCCAGGAAACCCCATCGGTCGGCGACGGCCTGGCGGTGATGACCGAGGCCTACCAGCGCCTGCACCTGGACGACCTGGCTGCCACCAGCCTGGAAACCCTGAAGCTGAACTACCCTGACCACCCGAGCCTGGTCGATGGCCAGTTCGTTCCGCGTCAGGAAGAAGCCGACAACCGCGGTTGGCTGTCCAAGGCCACCTTGGGCCTGATCAACACCGCCACGCCGCTGCCACCGGGTGAAACCCGCGCCAACCAGGACGTGATCAAGCAGTACGAAGACGCCAAGGAAGCCATCCCGGAAGAACTGCTGCCCAAAGACGGTGACGCCGTACAGGAAGATCATCACGAAGCCTCGGGCAACAACGATGACCGCTCCTGGTTCAGCTACATGACCTTCGGCGTGTTTGACTGATCGCAACGAAGTACAAAAAGGGAAGCTTGGGCTTCCCTTTTTTATTGGCCGCGCCAAGCGGCTCTTCTACACTGCGGCATCTTCACTGAATAAGCTGGACACCATGGTTCGCCTACTTTTCTGGATCGCTCTGATCGCCGCTGCTTTCTGGCTCTGGCGCAAGTTCAAGGCTGGCAATGCCACCTCTTCCTCGACCCCACCTGAGCAAACCACGTTGAAGATGGTGCGTTGCGCCCATTGCGGCGTGCACCTGCCGAACGACCGTGCCCTGCACCGCGGTAACGACTGGTATTGCAGCACCGCCCACCTTGAGCAAGGCCCCAGCGACAAGCGCTGAGGCCTCCGGACGTCAGATCGCCTGCAAGCGCCCCGGCGGCGCATAGGGTGCCGGGTCGATGATCGGTTCGCGCCCGCAGAGCAGGTCGCTGAACAGCTGGCAGGACGCCGGGGCCAGCACCAGCCCGTTACGGTAGTGGCCGCAGTTCAACCACAGGCCGTCACAACCCGGAACCCTGCCGATATAAGGCACCCCCTCTGGCGACCCCGGACGCAGTCCGGCCCAGTGTCCCACCAGTTCCGCGTCGGCCAGTGCCGGCACAAGCTCGATGGCGGAAGCCCGCAGGCTTTGCAGGGCTTCGTCGGTCGGGGTCTTGTCGTAACCAGCGTGCTCCAAGGTACTGCCCACCAGGATATGGCCGTCGCGCCGAGGGATTGCATAGCGCCCCTTGGCCAGGACCATGCTCGGGAGGAAGTCTTCGGCGCATTTGAACAGGATCATCTGTCCTTTCACCGGCTCCACCGGCAACTCGAAGCCCAGCGGCCGCAACAGATCGCCACTCCAGGCCCCGGCCGTCAGTACCACCTCGTCGGCCGTAATGGCGCCTTCGCTCGTATCCACACCCGCAATGCGCTCTCCTTCGCGGATGAAGCCGGTGATCGCGCAGTGCTCTTTCAAGGTGACGTTCGGTAGCGCCTGCAGCGCGGCCTTGAGCGATTTCAACAAGCGTGGGTTGCGCACATTGGCCACTCCGGCCATATACACCGCATTGTGGAAACCCGGCCCCAATACCGGAACCGCAGCATAAGCCTCGGATACCGCGACCTTGCTCAACGGCCGCCCTTCCCTCTCGGCCCAGGCCAGCGCCTCGGCTTCATCATCCAGATCCAGCCAGTAAAGGCCGGTCACATGGACCTGCGGATCGATGCCGGTACTGACATGCAGACGCTCGCCAAGCTGGGGATAGAAGTCCTGCGACCAGTGCGCCAGGGCCGTGACCGCCGGACTGTAGCGCCATGGATACAGTGGCGAGACGATACCGCCGCCGGCCCAGGACGACTCGCCGCCCAGCCCGCCCTTGTCGCAGACGATCACCTGATCGACCTTGGCGGCCAGATTGAATGCCGTCAGCAGGCCAATCACGCCGCCCCCCACAATCACCACTTGCTTGCTCATCTGTAGATCCAGTACCCGAAATGAACCGCGACGCCACACGGGCGCCATGAATGCCTTCAACCACCCCAGCAGCCCGCGCCAGCACCTGCGCCGCTTCCCGGATTGCCGCGCACACCACGGTGATCGAGTTCGAAATCGCCACAGGCATCGAGGGCCATCGCACCACCCGGCCGCCGAATGGCGCTCAGCCGGTAGCTGTCGGCTTCACGCCGGGCCTGCAGGCGGTAATGGGCGTTTCCGTCCGGCAACGGGACAATCGACGTATTGGTGTCGAGATAGCGACCGGTACGGGAATGGTGCTGCTCCAGTTGCTGCGCGCTTTCGTACAGGATCCCGGCTATTTCCGTGCGCGCGGCCTTGCGGACCATTTCGCTGTAGCTGGGGTAGGCAATGCTCGCCAGCATGCCGACCAGCGCGACGACAATCAACACTTCCATCAGGCTCAGGCCACTCTGCATGCGCTGCATCAAGACTCCCGGGGCAACTGGCGCCAAAGGATACGTCGGGCAGCATATTCCCCGGCGGTTTCTGGCCAGGCGACCACGCTTTCCAGGATGACCCGGGCCTGACGTTCCTCGGCGATGGCAGTAACGCGGAACAGGGTGACCGCCAGGTTTGCCGGCATGCCGACAGCCTGGTTGGTCTGGCCCAGGTTCTGGATCAGATAGCGTCCCGCTCCGTCCTGTTGCCAGCCGGACGGGATCGCTGTGGGTAGAAGAGCCTCGCCTTTCAACAGAAGGTTTTCTGCCGCCTCGAATGCCTGTAGCGAACTCAGCAGGTTGCTGGCCATACGGGTTTGCTGGGTGCTGGCTTGCATCGCCAGCAGCCCGAGTACGCCGAGCAGCGCCAGGAGGATCATGACCAGTGCCAGCACCGCGCCGCGCTGTCGCTCATTGGCCATTTCGCAGTACCACCGTCAGTTCGTAGGTCTGCGCCCGAACCCGTTTACCGGGATCGTCCAGGGTCAGGCTGAGCATCATCCGGTCGTCATCCTGCCGCACGACGAAGCGGCTGATGTTGTCGATCAGTACCGCATTGCTCCCCGCACTGCCGAGCAGCAGGCGACTGCCATCGAGCCGGTAGGTCTGTTGCCGGATGGGCACGGCGAACCTGTCGGGCCCTGGCGCAGCACGCCCTTTGGCAATGACGGCGTGGGTCCGGCAATCGGTGACCAGGGTCCAGTCGGGTGCCCCACCCAACTCACCCCATTGGGCGCTGACCAGGCTGAGGCTTCGCAGTCCACCATCGCCGGCTTGATCGAGCCTGACCGGCTGCTCGAACAAGCGAGCCGTCGCCCCATCGGGAAATCCCATGGCCTCCCGGCGCAAGCAGCCGAACATGCCAGCCATGCGAATATCTCCGGCGATCCGTTGCAACACGAAACGCGCATCTTCCTGCAACCGCGCGGCGACCTCCTGCACCTTCCAACTGTGCAAGGCGCCGATAAACACCCGACTGCCCGCCAGCAACAGCAGCAAGCCCAGACTCATGGCAAGCAGTACCTCGATCAGGCTGAATCCCGCCATCGACTTCATCGCAACGCTCCGAGCTCGATGGTGCGCGGTCCAGAGCCGCCGCGTTCATCGTCCCAGCTGACCTGCACGCCACTACCGAGCAACACACCACGCCCCGAAGCGCCGGCCAAGGCTTCGATCTGTTGCTGGAATTCCAGTTGATCGCGGCCATCGGTACCCCGTGCCGAGCGCGCACGCTCCAGCATTCCGTGAGCGACGAACACTGCCTGGCCGAGCATTCGTGCGCTATCCGTTCCCTGCACCGAACGCAGTTGCAGGCCCGCAGCCCCCAACAGCCCCAATCCCACCAGCACTTGCGCCACCAGCACTTCAACCAGGCTAAGCCCCTGCTGTCGATTCCTTGCCATTCCCGCCTCCTGCGAACTTTCCCCGGCAAACTGCAAACCCGGCTGACTCGACGCCAACCGGGTCAGCGATGGAACCTAAGCGAAGCACTTCCAGGGAGAAACGCACGATGAAGCAACAGGGAGTAACACTGATCCAGATGCTGTTCGCTGTTGGCCTGTTGGCCTTGCTGACACAGCTGGGAACAGCGACCTACAGCAAAATGAGCCATGACCTTCAACAGCAGGTCACCGCGGAAAGCCTCGCACAGGCCCTCCGTGCCACACGCAGCGAGGCCTTGCTACGCAATCAGGTGGTCATGCTGCAAGCCTTGGAGGGTGACTGGAGCAACGGGTGGCAGATGCTGCGGGAACAGGGCGAGGAGGCGTTGTTGCAAGAGTATTCGGCCAAGGGCGGAATCAGGGTGGTGGGAAATCAACCAGTGGCAAAGAGAGTGCGCTTCAGTGGGCTGGGAGTGCCCTTGCGCGAGGGCGGCGCCTTCCAGGCCGGGACCCTGCTGGTATGCGGGGTGCCCGGACAGGAAAGCCTGTATCAGGTCAGGCTGTCGGCCAGCGGCCGGATCAGCCTGCGTCATGAGCGGCCTGAAAGGCCGCTGTGCGACAGGGACGTCAGCTGACGGTCCGAACCCGCAGTTCCTTGGGCATGGAGAACGTGACATTTTCTGCCCGACCGTCCAGCTCTTCCGCGCCGCTGGCACCCCAGTCACGCAGTTGCTGGATAACCCCACGCACCAGTACCTCCGGCGCCGAGGCGCCAGCGGTGATACCGATCCGCGACACACCATCGAACCAGGTGCGTTGCAGATCCTCGGCACCGTCGATCAGGTAGGCCGGGGTGGACATGCGCTCCGCCAGCTCGCGCAGGCGGTTGGAGTTGGAGCTGTTCGGGCTGCCGACCACCAGTACCACATCGCACTCGGCGGCCAGTTGCTTGACCGCATCCTGACGGTTCTGGGTGGCGTAGCAGATGTCGTCCTTGCGCGGCCCGCCAATGCTCGGGAAACGCGAGCGCAGTGCATCGATGACCCGGCTGGTGTCGTCCATCGACAGCGTCGTCTGGGTCACGAACGCCAGCTTCTCGGGGTTGCGCACCTGGAGTCGGGCAACGTCTTCCTCGTCTTCGACCAGGTAGATGGAGCCGCCGTTGCTGTCGTCGTACTGGCCCATGGTGCCTTCGACTTCCGGGTGCCCGGCGTGGCCGATAAGGATGCATTCCTTGCCGTCACGGCTGTAGCGTGCGACTTCGATATGCACCTTGGTCACCAGCGGGCAGGTGGCGTCGAATACCTTGAGGCCACGCCCCGCCGCTTCCTGGCGCACGGCCTGGGAAACGCCGTGGGCGCTGAAGATGACGATGACGTCGTCCGGCACCTGGTCCAGTTCCTCGACGAAGATGGCGCCACGGGCGCGCAGGTCTTCGACGACAAACTTGTTGTGCACCACTTCGTGACGGACGTAGATCGGCGGCCCGAAGACCTCCAGCGCCCGGTTGACGATTTCGATCGCCCGGTCCACGCCGGCGCAGAAGCCACGGGGGTTGGCGAGTTTGATCTGCATGAGGGACTCCCGGCTCAGAGGGCCTTCACCTCGAGGATCTCCACCTCGAAGTTCAGGGTCTTGCCAGCCAGAGGATGGTTGAAGTCGACGGTCACCTGGGCGTCGTCGAAGGCTTTCACCACACCTGGCAGCTCAGCGTTGGCCGCGTCGTTGAAGATGACCAGCAGGCCTTCGGACAGCTCCATGTCCTGGAACTGCGCGCGCGGCATGATCTGTACGTTCTGCGGGTTGGGCTGGCCGAAGGCATTCTCCGGGGCGACGGTGACATTGCGCTTGTCGCCGGCCTTGAAACCGAAGATCGCCGCTTCGAAACCGGGCAGCAGATTGCCATCGCCGACCTTGAATACCGCCGGAGCCTTGTCGAAGGTGCTGTCGACGGTGTCGCCGTTTTCCAGATGCAGGGCGAAGTGCAGGGTCACTTCGGTGTTCTGGCCGATACGGATGTCACTCATGGACAGGTTCTCCGGACTTTTTACTCTTGAACATATCCAGCGCCAGCATCACCGCACCAACGGTAATGGCGCTGTCGGCCAGGTTGAAGGCCGGGAAGTACCAGCGGTTCTGCCAGTGAACGAGGATGAAGTCGATCACATGGCCGAGCACGATACGGTCGTACAGGTTGCCCAGGGCGCCACCCAATACCAGCGCCAGCGCAACCGCCAGCCAGGTCTCGTCGCGCCCAAGGCGCTTGAGCCAGACCACCAGCACCGCACTGACCACCAGGGCGATCAGGGCGAACAGCCAGCGCTGCCAGCCGGAGCTGTCAGCCAGGAAGCTGAAGGCTGCACCGGTGTTGTAGGCCAGGGTCCAGCTGAAGTAGTCGGGAATGACCACGATCTGCTGGTACAGGCTCAGCGAACCTTCGAAATGGAACTTGCTGGCCTGGTCGAGGACCAGGACCAGCACGCTCAGCCAGAGCCAGGCGAGGCGTCCGAAACGCCCCGCAGCCACGTTAGGCATAGTGACGCACCTCACCTTTACCGCTGATGTTGTCGACGCAGCGACCGCAGATTTCCGGATGCTCCGGGTTCACGCCGACGTCGGCACGGAAGTGCCAGCAGCGACCGCACTTGGCGTGGCCGGACTTGACTACCTTGAGCTTGAGACCGGCCACGTCGGTGATCACCGCATCGGCAGGCGCTTCGATGAACGGTGCAACGCTGGCGGCGGAAGTGATGAGCACGAAGCGCAGTTCGTTGCCCAGCTTGGTCAGGTCGTTGCCCAGGGCCTCGTCGGCGAACAGGGTCACTTCGGCCTGCAGGTTGCCACCGATGGCCTTGGCCGAACGCTGGTTCTCCAGTTCCTTGTTGACCGCTGCCTTGACCGCCATCACGCGATCCCAGTAGGCGCGATCCAGCTCGATGCCTTCCGGCAGCTCGCTCAGGCCCTGGTACCAGGTATTGAGCATCACCGACTCGTTGCGCTCGCCCGGCAGGTACTGCCACAGCTCGTCCGCGGTGAACGACAGGATCGGCGCGATCCAGCGCACCAGCGCTTCGGCGATGTGGTACAGGGCGGTCTGGCAGGAACGCCGGGCCACGCTGTTGGCGCCGGTGGTGTACTGGCGGTCCTTGATGATGTCCAGGTAGAAGCCGCCCAGCTCCTGCACGCAGAAGTTGTGGATCTTCGAATAGACGTTCCAGAAACGGTATTCGCCGTAGTGCTCTTCCAGCTCGCGCTGCAGCAGCAGGGTACGGTCGACGGCCCAGCGGTCCAGGGCCAGCATGTCTTCGGCTGGCAGCAGGTCGCTGGCCGGGTCGAAGCCAGACAGGTTGGAAAGCAGGAAGCGCGCGGTGTTGCGGATGCGGCGATAGGCATCGGCGCTGCGCTGGAGGATCTGCTCGGAAACGGCCATTTCGCCGGAGTAGTCGGTGGCGGACACCCACAGGCGCAGGATGTCGGCACCCAGGGTGTCGTTAACCTTTTGCGGCTCGATGGTGTTGCCCAGCGACTTGGACATCTTGCGGCCGTTTTCGTCGACGGTGAAACCGTGGGTCAGCAGTTCGCGGTACGGCGCGTGGTTGTCGATGGCGCAACCGGTGAGCAGCGACGAGTGGAACCAGCCGCGGTGCTGGTCGGAACCTTCGAGGTACAGGTCGGCGCGCGGGCCGGTCTCGTGACCGATGTTGTGCGAGCCACGCAGCACGTGCCAGTGAGTGGTGCCGGAGTCGAACCAGACGTCGAGGGTGTCGGCGATCTTGTCGTACTGGCCGGCCTCGTCACCGAGCAGTTCGGCGGCGTCCATCTTGAACCAGGCTTCGATGCCTTGCTGCTCGACGCGCTTGGCCACTTCTTCCATCAGCTCGACGGTGCGCGGGTGCAACTCGCCGGTCTGCTTGTGCAGGAAGAACGGAATCGGTACGCCCCAGTTGCGCTGGCGGGAGATGCACCAGTCAGGACGGTTGGCGATCATCGAATGCAGGCGCGCCTGGCCCCAGGCCGGCACGAACTTGGTGTCTTCGATGGCTTTCAGTGCGCGCTCGCGCAGGGTGTCGCCGTTGTCTGGCTGCTTGTCCATGCCGACGAACCACTGCGCGGTGGCGCGGTAGATCAGCGGCGTCTTGTGGCGCCAGCAGTGCATGTAGCTGTGGCTGATGGTCTCGGTGAACATCAGTGCGCCGACTTCGGTCAGCTTCTCGACGATGTGCGGGTTGGCCTTCCAGATGAACTGGCCACCGAAGAACTCCAGCGAGTCGACATAGACACCGTTGCTCTGCACCGGGGTCAGGATGTCGTCGTTGACCATGCCGTAGCGCTTGCAGGTGACGAAGTCGTCTTCGCCGTAGGCCGGGGCCGAGTGGACCACGCCGGTACCAGCGCCCAGCTCGACGTAGTCGGCCAGGTAGACAGGCGACAGGCGGTCGTACAGCGGGTGGCGGAAGTTGATCAGCTCCAGTGCCGAACCCGGCGCCGTGGCGATCACCGAGCCTTCCAGGGAGAAGCGCTGCAGGGAGGATTCCACCAGCTCTTCGGCGAGGATCAGCAGCTTGTCGCCGACATCGACCAGGGCGTAGGTGAACTCGGGATGGATGTTCAGCGCCTGGTTGGCCGGGATGGTCCACGGGGTGGTGGTCCAGATCACGATGGAAGCCGGCTTGGCCAGGGACGACAGGCCGAATGCAGCGGCCAGCTTGTCTTCATCGACCACCTTGAAGGCGACGTCGATGGCCTGGGATTTTTTGTCGGCGTACTCGACTTCGGCTTCGGCCAGGGCCGAACCGCAATCGAAACACCAGTTGACCGGCTTCAGGCCCTTGAACACGAAGCCGTGCTTGACCATCTCGGCCAGGGCGCGGATTTCGCCGGCCTCGTTGGCGAAGTCCATGGTCTTGTACGGATTGTCCCAGTCGCCCAGCACGCCGAGGCGGATGAACTCGGCCTTCTGGCCTTCGATCTGCTCGGCGGCGTAGGCGCGGCACAGCTCGCGGGTCTTGTCCGCGGTCAGGTTCTTGCCGTGGGTCACTTCGACCTTGTGCTCGATCGGCAGGCCATGGCAGTCCCAGCCCGGGACATAAGGCGCATCGAAGCCCGACAGGGTCTTCGAGCGGATGATCATGTCCTTGAGGATCTTGTTGAGCGCATGACCGATGTGAATCTTGCCGTTGGCGTAGGGAGGACCGTCGTGCAGGACGAACTTCGGACGATCCTTGCCAATCTCGCGCAGCTTCCGGTACAGGCCAATACTGTCCCAGCGCTGCAGGATCTGCGGTTCGCGCTGTGGCAGGCCGGCCTTCATGGGGAAGGCGGTGTCCGGAAGGTTTAGCGTGGCTTTATAGTCGGTCATTTCAGGCTCTTCGTTAGCGGTTGAGCGTGCCAATGGGCACGTGCGGCGGCGATATCCGCATCGATCGCCGACTTGAGCGCCTCCAGGGAGGCGAAGCGCTGCTCTTCGCGCAGCTTGTAGTGGAATTCCACCGTCAGGCGCCGGCCATAGAGATCACCGGCGAAATCCAGCAAATGCACTTCCAGGTGGGCGCTGCCGTCACCGGCAACGGTCGGGCGCACGCCAATGTTGGCAACGCCCGGCCACACCTTGCCGTCGATCTCGGCGCTGACCAGGTAGACCCCGCTCAGCGGCACGCGACGGCGCTTGAGTTGTACGTTGGCAGTGGGCGTGCCCAGTTGCCGCGCCAGCTTCTGGCCGTGCAGGACCCGCCCGCCAATGCGGAAGGGCCGCCCCAGCAGGCGCTCGGCCAGGGCGAAGTCCGCAGCGGCCAGGGCGTCGCGGACCTGGGTACTGCTGACCCGCAGGCCATCCAGTTCGACGGTCTGCGCCGCTTCGACGCTGAAGCCGTGGCGCTGGCCGGCGTCCTGCAGGAAGGCGAAGTCGCCCAGGCGGTCGCAGCCGAAGCGGAAGTCGTCGCCGACTTCGAGATGCTTCACGCCGAGGCCGTCAACCAGGATGGTCTCGACGAACTCGTCGGCGCTGAGCTTGCTCAGGCGCTGGTTGAAGGCCAGGCACAGGACCCGGTCGACGCCTTCGGCCGCCAGCAGGGCGACCTTGTCGCGCAGGCGGGCCAGACGGGCCGGGGCGGTTTCCGGAGCAAAGTACTCGCGCGGCTGTGGCTCGAAAATCACCACGCAGCTGGGCACGCCCAGCTCCACCGCTCGCTCACGCAGGCGCGCCAGGATGGCCTGGTGACCGCGGTGAACTCCGTCGAAGTTGCCGATAGTAGCAACGCAGCCCCGATGCCGGGGGCGAAGGTTTTGAAGGCCTCGAACCAGCTGCATAACGCGCTTCTTGCTCATAAAGTGGTCGATTATAACCATACCCGGGCGCCGACGACAGGCGACAGCACGTCGCCAGGACGCCGATTTTGCGAAACCGACGCCTGACCCGCGCCGTCCGTCAGTGCAGCGCCTTGCGGGCAAAGTCCCGGGGGCGGAAGCCGAACAGGAACAGGCAACCGAAATAGGTCACGACGCCGGCGACGATCAGCGCGCCCAGACGCAGGAAACGCATCAACATCTGCCCTTCCGCCCAGGGCGGCATGAAGTGCATGCCGATCAGCAGTACGGCGGACATCAGCAGCACCGCTATCACCAGCTTGACCAGGAAGCCGGTCCAGCCTGGTTGCGGCTCGAACAGTCGCTGCTGGCGCAGCTTCCAATACAGCAGGCCGGCATTGAGACAGGCACCGACACTGATGGCCAGGGCCAGGCCGGCATGTTGCAACGGGCCGATAAAGGCAAGGTTGAGCAACTGCGTCGAGAACAGGGTGAACAGGGCGATCTTGACCGGAGTACGGATGTTCTGCTGGGCATAGAAACCAGGAGCCAGCACCTTGACCATGATGATGCCGAGCAGGCCGACCGAATATGCGATAAGCGCGCGCTGGGTCATCAGTGCGTCGAAAGCGCTGAACTTGCCGTACTGGAACAGGGCGACGGTCAGTGGCTCGGCAAGAATGGCAAGGGCCAGCGAGCATGGCAGGACCAGCAGGAAGCACAGGCGCAGACCCCAGTCGAGGATCTGCGAGTACTGCTGACGATCCTTGTTGGCGTAGGTCTTGGCCAGGGTCGGCAGGAGGATGGTGCCCAGGGCCACACCGAGCACACCGGAAGGCAGTTCCATCAGGCGGTCGGCGTAGTACATCCAGGACACCGAACCGGCGACCAGGAACGAGGCGAAGATGGTGTTGATGATCAGCGAGATCTGGCTGACGGAAACCCCGAGGATCGCTGGCAGCATCTGCTTCAGCACGCGCCATACGCCGGTATCGCGCAGGTTGACCCTTGGCAGCACGAGCATGCCGATCTTGCGCAGATGCGGCAGCTGATAAAGAAGCTGCAGCAAGCCACCCGCCAGAACCGCCCAGCCAAGGGCCATGACCGGTGGATCAAAGTAGGGCGTCAGGAACAGCGCGAAGAAGATCATCGCGACGTTGAGCAGGGTCGGCACGAAGGCCGGGACCGAGAAACGGTTCCAGGTATTGAGGATCGCGCCGGCCAGGGATGACAGCGAGATCAGCAATATATAAGGAAAGGTCACTCGCAGCAGGTCGGTGGTCAGCTGGAATTTTTCCGCGCTGTCGACGAAGCCGGGTGCCGTGGCCCAGACGATCCAGGGCGCTGCCAGCACGCCGAGGGCAGTAACCAGGGCCAGGACCAGGGTGAGCAAGCCAGCGACGTAGGCAATGAATGTACGTGTCGCCTCTTCCCCCTGCTGGGTCTTGTACTCGGCGAGAATCGGGACGAAGGCCTGGGAAAAGGCGCCCTCGGCAAAGATCCGGCGTAGCAGGTTGGGCAGCTTGAAGGCGATGAAAAAGGCGTCAGTGGCCACTCCAGCGCCGAATATGCGAGCCAGGATAGTGTCACGGACGAAGCCCAGCACCCGCGACACCATGGTGATGGAACTGACCGCTGCCAAGGATTTGAGGAGATTCATCGAAAGTTTTTCACGCCGTTGGATGAAGTGCAGGCCGAACGCCATTCGGATGTGCAATAATGCGCGCCGGGCAAAACAGGCAGCGCAAAAGCTCCCGAGTTTACAGGTCGTGCACCAGAAGGGAATCATCCCGATGGAGAGAATGACCGCCGAGCAGAACCCTGCTCGTGGCCTTGACAAGCAGTCAACTCATCGGCATGATTCGCGGCCTATTTTGTTTGCAATTTACCAAGTCTTTCGAGGAGCTCGACGGTGGCCAACTCACCTTCCGCCAAAAAACGTGCAAAACAGGCTGAGAAGCGTCGCAGCCACAACGCCAGCCTGCGTTCCATGGTCCGTACCTACATCAAGAATGTAGTCAAGGCCATCGACGCAAAAGACGCCGAAAAAGCGCAAGCTGCTTACATCCTGGCTGTGCCTGTAATCGACCGTATGGCCGACAAAGGCATCATCCACAAGAACAAGGCTGCTCGCCATAAAGGCCGTCTGAATGGCCACATCAAGGCGCTGAAAGCTGCTGCCTAAGCGACAAGCTTGTTAAAAAACCGACCTCAGGGTCGGTTTTTTATTGCCCGTGATTTCTTGTACAGACACCGAAAGAAGCGGGCCCGGATCATCACTCATCCGGGCCCGCTTCTTTATTTACCGATCGGAATCTTCGGCGCCCATTGCAGCCAGTCCTCCTCGGCCTTGTCGAACAGGGCGAAGGTCTGCTGGGGCAGTGCAGGTTTGCCCATTTGCTCGCCATCCGGTGTGGCAAAGGCGATACCACCCTGGATCAGGGTTTCCAGGGACTCGGTGCGAATTGTCGCCCCCTTGATCAGGCCGAACTCGAAGCCGAAACCACTGGTATTCCAGAAGCGACTGCCGCCACGAACCAGAGCGGCGTAACGCGGCTCGATCAGAATGTGGATCAGCACACGGTCAGCGGTCTGCCCCAGCTCGAAGCCCGTCACCTTGCCTACGGGAATTTCCCGATAGGTCACCGGCACGCCAGGCTTGATCGACCCACGCCGCGGCGCGCTCAACACCAAGGCCAAGCCCTCTTGCGGCCCGATGACCTCCGGCGCCTCGGGCAGCGCAGTGAAATCACGCTGCGGGCCCTGGTTTTTTGCTGCCGGCTGCACCTCCAGGTATTGCCCGGTAACCAAGGTCGCCAGGTTCTCGGTCTTGACGATCCCCAGTGCCGGCTTGACCACCCAGAACTGGGTCCCGACCCGGGCGATACGCTCCGGCACCTCGGTAATCCGCGCCTTGAGCAGAACGGACTGCAGGTCGGCACTCAAATCAACGGCCTCGACCTTGCCGACATCCAGCCCCTTGAAGCGAATGGCCGTACCGACCTTCAACCCATCTGCATCGGCGACCTTGATGGTGATCGGAATGCCCGAAAGGTTTGCGGCTTCCTGGCTTTCATGCAGACGGAAGGTCGGGATCCGGCGCTTGAGCGCTACGTTTGGCGTCGGCGTATCGAAGGAGATACCGCCCGCCATGAGGCTTTGCAGTGATTCGCTCTTGATCTGGATGCCCGACAGGCCGCCCGTAAGAGTGATGCCACTGGCATTCCAGAAGCGCGTCGAGCCATTGACCAGGCCAGCGTACTCCGGCTCGATATGCACCCCGATCAGCAAACGCTTCTGGTGCTTGCGGGAGAACTGGTAGCTCTGCACGGTACCGACCTTCACCTGGCGATAGAGAACCGGGCTGCCGACCTCCAGTGAACCGAGGTTATCGCTGAACAGCACCAGATGCAGGCCCGGCGCCTTTAGATCCAAAGGCGGGGCCTTGGCTCGGGCTTCGAACTCTCGTTGTGGCGAAGCCCCTTTGTCTCCGGGGCGCACAGCAATGTAGTTACCCTTCACCAACGCTTCCAGGCCGGTGATGCCCGCAAGGGAAATCGACGGTTTGACCACCCAGAATTGGGTGCCCTGCACCAGATAGTCCTCAGCCAATGGATCGAGTGTCAGTTCGGCCATTGCGCTGTTCAGGTCGGATTCGACCTTCAGGGTTTTCAGCGTGCCGACCTGGATACCCTTGTACATCACCGGTGTGCGCCCAGCCTGGAGTCCTTCGAAGTCGCTCAGCTTGACCTTGACCCTGATACCGGCCTGGGCGGCATCGAAGTCTTCATACAGACGAAATGGCAGGCTCGGGTCCGTGGGCGGACTGTCCTTGCGGTGCTCTGGCGTAGCGAAGGCGATACCGCCAGCGACGATACTGGCCAGCGACTCGCTGCGGATCTTCACTCCGGACAGGCTGGCATCGACACTGACGCCGCTGGCATTCCAGAAGCGCGTGTGCTTGCGCACCAGGGAAGCATAGGCAGGCTCGATGAAGACCTTGATTTCGACCGTGCCCTGGTCCTCGGCAAGCCGGTAGCTTTTTACCCGGCCAACCTGAATCTGCTTGTAGAACACAGGGCTGTCACGATTGAGGGAACCAAGACGATCGGCCTTCAGCGTCAGATGCAGGCCAGGTTCGCTGTCAGATAGGGGCGGCGCTTCGGGAAGCGCCACGAAATGCTTGGTCGGCTCGCCATCGCCAGGACTGACGGCGATGTAGTTGCCGGAAACCAGGGTTTCCAACCCCGTGATACCCGCCAAAGTCACGCTGGGCTTTACCAACCAGAAGCGGGTATTGGTCAGCAGATGCGGCTCCGCTGCGGGATTCATCTCGATAGTGGCAATCACGCCGGTTTCACTGCCCTTGGCGTCCAGCACCAGGCTTTTCACCTTGCCAACCGGCATGCCCTTGTAAACCACCTCGGTCTTGTTGGCGACGATACCTTCGCCGCTCTGGAAACGAACTTCGATGTTCACTCCCGACTCACGGTAGGCCTGCCAACCAAGCCAGCCACCGATAACCAGGGCAATCAGGGGCAAAATCCAGATAGCCGACCAGTTGGAAGCTGGGCGGGTTCTAGCCGTAGGCAAATCATCACTCATGGTCGTCGTCCGACTCCGTGTTATCCCAGATCAGTCGGGGATCGAAAGTTACTGCCGCGAGCATCGTCAGGATCACCACACTGGCAAAGGCAACAGCCCCCAGATTGGCTTCGACACTGGCAATGCGTCCGAAATTTACCACTGCCACCAGGATGGCAATGACGAAGATATCCAGCATCGACCAACGACCGATGAACTCGATAAAACGATACATCAGGATGCGCTGGCGAGCGGACAGGGGTTGATGGCGCTGCACCGAATACAACAGCAGAGCGATGCCGACCAGCTTGAAGGTCGGCACCAGGATACTGGCGATGAACACGACAGCAGCGATGGGTAGCATGCCGTGCTTCATCAGGGTGATGACGCCAGACATGATGGTGTCTGGACTTCCTTGCCCGAGGGTGCTGACGGTCATGATTGGCAGCACGTTGGCCGGGATGTAAAGAATCGCCGCGGTGATCAGCAACGCCCAGGTCCGCACCAGGCTGTTGGGCCGGCGCGCATGCACGATGGCCCCGCAACGGGTACAGATCTGCGAACGGGTATCAGGCTCCTGACGGTTGAGCTCGTGACATTCGCAGCAAATAAGGATTCCGGCATCAATCGCCCGCATGCAGGTCTTCTCCCGACAGAGCCACCCAGATCTGGTGTGGCGACATCACCACCTCCAGCCAGACCTGAATCAGCAACAGACTGATAAAACACAACAAGCCCAAGCCGAGACTCAAATCGGCCAAGTCCACCAGCTTGACGATAGCCACCAGCACACCCATGAAGTAGACCTCGAGCATGCCCCAATCGCGCAGGTGGTGGTAAATGCGATATAGCAACAGTCCGTAGCCCCTCCCGATGTTCAAGCGGATGCTCAGTAATACCGCGAGCTGGCATAGCAACTTGAGCAAGGGAATCGCCATGCTGCAGAGGAATACCACTACGGCGATCTCGCGCATTCCGGAGTCATACAGGCCGAGCACGCCGCTCCATACCGTGTCATCCGAGCTTTGCCCCAGTAGATGGAGTTGCATGATCGGCAGGAAGTTCGCTGGAACGTAAAGCATCAAGGCAGCCAGTACCAAGGCAAGGCTGCGCTCGACCACATTATGGCGGTGGGCATAAAGCTCATAGCCACAACGGGGGCAGTGCGCCTTCTCATCCCGCTTGAGCGCCGGCTTGCGCATCAGCAGGTCACATTCGTGACATGCTACAAGCTCGTCCAGCGGTAGGTTCGCAAGTCGCCGGGGGTCGACAGAGTCGGACATAGGAAAATTCTGAGTGACGGTGTCGGGCTCTATTCTAGTGCTCTTGCTCTGTTTTGTGGGAGCAGAGGCCAAAAGCAGAGAAGCAGGCAAGGAGTAAAACCAGGTTTCGAAGCAAAAACAAAACCCCTACCTGCATACGCAGATAGGGGTTTCGGAATTGAATCTTGACGAT
>NZ_JBMDIJ010000042.1:0-52507 GCF_057808595.1 Pseudomonas sp. FG98
GTTGTTGCCGCATAACTGGCTGCCGTTACGCAACCTGTAATGCCCGTTCGCTTACCAATGAGCTTTTTGAATCCCCGGTCATCCAAGCTGCGATGGGCGACAACAAACCACGTGTGCAAGCTCGTTTGCGTCAGTGGGGTCAAGACTGGCGCCAGCTGTGGAAGGCTCGTAACCAGGAACACATGATTCGTGAATTGGATGCTTGTTCAGATCTTCTTGCTCACGTCGAATCCCGTGAGCTGAACGATGAGCAAGCCAGGGCCGTGGTTTGCTTTGACAACAGGGTTCAACTGATTGCCTCTGCCGGTTCTGGTAAAACTTCTACGATGGTTGCCAAGGCGATTTATGCGGTTCACCGCGGCTTCGTGGCTCCGTCTGAAATCATCATGCTGGCTTTTAACAAGGATGCAGCTCAAGAGCTTGAAGAGAGGGGAGCACAATCGCTAGCACGTCTCGGCATGGTTGGCGTCACGATCAACGCCATGACGTTTCACTCGCTAGGGTTGAAAATCATCGGCGCAGCGACAGGCAAGAAACCTAGCGTACCCAAGTGGGCCACCAAAACAGAGCTTGGACTGGAAAAGCTGGGTGAAATCGTCGACGCGCTCAAAGACAGCTCGAATGAGTTTCGTACCAAGTGGGATCTGTTCCGTTTGGTCTTCGGCCGAGATCACTCGACGGCGCCTCTGAGGGATGTGGCAGAGGCTTTCGACAGAGACGGAGAGGCACGACTGGTAACACTCAATGGCGAGCACGTGGCTAGCCAAGAAGAACGACTGATTGCCAACTGGTTGTTCTACAACGGTGTCCAGTACGCTTATGAGCGGCCTTACGAGCACGATACCGCAACCGCCGATCACAGGCAGTATGTACCTGACTTCTACTACCCGCAGCTGAACCTCTACCACGAGCATTTTGCGTTCGACGCTGACGGCGAAGCACCTGCACATTTCGCCAACTATGCGGAAGGAGCTGCCTGGAAACGGAAAACCCATGCCGAGTTTGGCACTCAGTTGATCGAGTCGACTTCACATCAATTGAGAACAGGTCAGATATTCGCGCATCTTTCGCATGAGCTGACTTCGCGAGGTGTTGTGCTTGACCCTAATCCTGATCGCCCAATCCCGGATTTTGGTCTGGTACCCCTTGAGCATATTGATCTGGTGAAGGTGCTCCGATCGTTCATCTCCCACTACAAGAGCAATAGCCTCACTGCGGAAAAATTGTACGAACGTTACGACGCTCTCCCTCTGAGTGTCTTCAAATACCGATACAAAATGTTCCTGGAGCTCGCAGTCCCTGTGATTGAGGGTTGGGATGCAGCCCTGAAACAAGATCGCGGGATTGATTTCGAGGACATGATCAACCTGGCTGCAGATTGCCTTGAACGAGGTTACCAGTCGCCATACCGCTTGGTCATGGCAGATGAGTACCAGGATGCGTCTCGTGCTCGTGCGCGGCTTTGTCGGGCATTAGTGCAGAAGCCTCACAATCATCTGTTTGCGGTAGGTGATGACTGGCAGTCCATCAACCGATTCGCCGGCGCCGATGTGAGTGTCATGACAGGGTTCGTCGATTGGTATGGCCATGGGGAGGTCTTCCGACTTGAGAAAACCTACCGATGCCCTCAAGCCATCTGTGATGCCTCAAGCCAGTTTGTAGCTAAAAACCCGGCTCAATTGCAGAAAACGGTGATCTCGGTAACGGAGTCGGTCGGCCCCGTTTTTCAGGCATTTCAGCTAAGGGGTAGGGATCAGGTTCGGAATGGCATACGACAGTCTCTTGATGACCTCTACCAACGGCTTTCGACCGGAGATCTACCAGGAGCTACCGACAGATTGATCTCTGTATTCGTATTAGGACGGTACAGATCCGATGCGCAGTACGTGCCCGAGGGATGGCAGCAGCGTTACGGCAGCAGGCTGGAAATCAGGTTCAAAACCATCCATACATCCAAAGGCGACCAGGCTGATTATGTTCTGCTTCCTGGGATGATGGTTGGCGGATTCCCGAGCCTGAAGGGCGATGACCCAGTATTTGGGCTAGTCATGCCTGAAGGTGACACCTACCTCCACGGCGAAGAGAGGCGGCTTTTTTACGTTGCTATGACTCGCGCACGCAGGTCGGTCGCAATGTTCACAGTGTCAGCTAGAAACTCGCCGTTCCTGACTGAGTTGGTGAAGGATGGAGTGGTGACCGTTACGGATATCAAGGGTGAGCCGATTCAGGAGGAGCGTTGTCCGGTCTGTGACCATGGCGTAATGCTCCTGCGTACTGGCAAATTCGGCGATTTCAAATCTTGCTCAGGCTATCCTCGGTGCAAACATAAGCCGAAGATACCGAAGGCCAAGGCTTTCAAGAAAGCTGGGTTCAGTCGTAGGCCATAGTCTTTACAGCATCTGGCTGTCGAACAACGAAACGGCGTATTCGGCGAAGCTCGGATTATGGCCTAGCTTGAATCAGCGAGTCGGATCTTCCTGGTTTGCTGAGTTCGAGCCTTAAAGCGAGAAAAGTTGGAGGTTACGGATGAAGCGAGATTTCGTGAAAATCTATGAAGACAGCCTACCGCTGTCCCAACAGGCCGTTGACGCCTTACGGCGTTACCACGAGGCCATGGCTGAGGGTCTCCCCGCAGTGGAAGTTGAGGCGCTCCGAGTAGAGGCCGAACGACTTTTCCAGGCGGTCTCGGATTACCAGCTCAGGGAAATGGGGGTGCAGTCTCCCACGCTGCAGTGATGACCAGGGCAGGGGAGACCTTGATGAGATGGATCAACTGCGTCGGCTTCAATAGCGTGACACGCTGGCACCTTTTCAATTTGCAGGCACAACATATAGGGTCTAGAGTCAGAATTATACACTGCATATGGTGCCATGTATGAATCGACAGCTCATCGAACGCGAAGCAAATGATCTGCTGAGGACTATCTGGAGGGATAGGTTTCACCTCTGGCCTGATCAGGAGATTTCGGCCCTGCAGGCCAGAGATCCTCGGATGGCAGCTCTCATCTATGGCTTCGAGTATCACGAGCTGCCCAATCTTGGCGACCCCATGTTCATCCAGCGCGGGGTTGGGCCGCGGATCGCAGGCCTGATTGACCGCCAGGCAAACCGTATTGCTATCTCAAGGGAGTTTCCGGAGCACGTTCAGCTGTTCACCGGGGCTCACGAAATCGGGCATCTGATCATGCATAAGGGGGAGGTTATGCATCGCGACCGCGCTCTGGATGGCAGCCCCCTGTCCCAACCTCGAAGCGCAGAAGAGCGCGAAGCTGACCATTTTGCGGCTTGCTTTGTGATGCCGGGCAAGCTGGTAACGGAGGCCTTCAACCGGCAATTCCTCTGCTCTGGGCAATTCCAGTTTAATGACACCACTGCCTTCCATGTCGATCCAAGCCAGATGCATCACTTGATCTACGCATCTCGGGACTCACTAGATCGCGAACTTGCCCTGGCAAGATGCCAGCGGTTCAACGGCAACCGCATACTGTCTCTATCTCAGCAGTTCGGGGTTTCGGATTCAGCGATGGCGCTGCGGATCAAAGAGCTCGATCTGATCCGCTGGCCATGATGACTGGCAGCGGATAAAACTCAGCGATCATCGGCGCGGACATCAGGCTGGAGCCTGGTCTGCCTGCGCCAGGCGTTCGTAGATGTAATCCACAGCGAGCCGGGTTTTAGGGATCTGGTAGCGCGATTGCAGGTACAGCATGAAAATTCCGATTTGATCGCTGCGCGTGACGGAAATCGGCTGGTCTAGATCTACAGCGACCAACTCCTCACTCTGTAGGTAATCATGCAAGCTCCACTCAGGGAGCAGCACCATGCCCCGGTGCCGACAGGCCATGGCCAAGAGTGACGCCCCGTCATTGCTGATGAACGCCGGCGTAACCGCAGGGCTGATCCAGTCCTCACCATTGAACCCAACCCATTTGAGTAGGCTGCTCGGGCCGCGGTACAGCAGTGCGAAATGATTGGCCAAGTCTTCAAACGTGTTGGGTGTACCGTGTGCTGCCAGGTAGGCAGGGGAGGCGGCAAGGATGAAGCGATTAGGATCTAGCTGACGCGAAATCACTCGACTCTCTGGCTGAGCGCCACCGCGAATCACGATGTCAAATTGGTCGCCGCCGAGATCCTCCAGTTCGTCACTAAGATGAACGTCGAGCAAGATCCCTGGATAGCGCTCGCTGAAATCCTGGAGCACAGGCATCAGCTTCACTCGGCCATAGCCTGGCATGCAGCTGATACGAAGCGTACCGCTAGGTTTGCTCCCCTGATCCCCTATGAGCTCATCAGCGGCGGCCAGTTGCGTCAGTCCCAAACGAACCTGCGCCAGGTACGTCTTGCCTGCCTCAGTTAGGCTGACGGTGCGAGTTGTTCGGTGAAGGAGTACCGTTCCGATGGACGTTTCGAGCTCGGAGATTCGACGGGATATCGATGAGGCGGGGACGTCGTAGGCTTTGGCAGCCTCGGTGAAGCTAAGCGTATCTGCAACCTTGACGAAGTATTTCAGGGCTCTCAATTTGTCCATCGCCAGGCTCTCAGTCTCTACTGTTTTCTTTTCGACAAAACAATTTGCTGAATTATACGCATTTCACGACCTGCGATGGTTGCTTAGCCTTGAGCCTTCTATCCGCTTGAGGAGAAATGTTGATGCAAGCAAAACTGCAAGCCCAATATGCCCAGCGTGGCCCTGTCCCCGAGGACGTAATTAAAGCCGTTCCTTTTGAGCTTCCTGAGCTCATGGCAGGTGAGGTTCTTGTTGAAGTACTCGCTGCGCCGATCAACCCGAGCGATGTGCTCACGCTTACACGTTTGAGCAGGCGCGCGAAGCGTATGAGCATCTCTCGAAAGGCGCGTTTGGCAAGGTTGTCATCTCCGTAGGTCAGTAACCACGGTTGATCAAAAAAGGAAGCAGCCTCGGGCTTGCTTCCTTTTTTGGGTTGGCACCACACCCTCTGAATTTTGATCGATCAGATGGATGGCGAAGTGCCACCTAAGGGGTGAGTTTCAGTATAATCCGCAATCCCCTCCAGGGCGGGGCTAACGGCCAGAGACATAGCCATAGCGCACCATGATGCAGCGCCGCAGTTGGCGCGATGAACTCGATTAAGGACAATTCGATGTACGTAGGTTTTGAGTTAAACCAGTATTCCCACCTGTCACGACCTGATAGGGATCAGCTTAAAGCGTTCCGAGAGCAAGGGAAGGGGCGGTACAATAAGCTGTCTAACTACTTAATTGGCGTATTTGAGAACAAAGAAGTCATCGACGCACAAAAAATCGCTGAACACATTTTTCCCGATCAAGATGCCGATGTTTTCCTGTCTCACTCACATGCGGATGAGGACAAGGCGATCGAGTTGGCTGTTTCGTTAGAAGCAAGAGGGCTGCGTGTCTTTGTTGATTCTTGTGTCTGGGGGTACTTTCATGATCTCCTTCATGACCTGAGCGAAATCTACGCTGACCCCACGCGTGAGCGCGATCGCACAATTTATAACTATCGTAACGCTATAGATTTGGCCGCTGGGGTTCACATGATGTTGACTGGTGCTCTCCATAAAATGATTCACCGGTCTGAGCTGTTCGTCTTCCTTAATACGACCAAGTCAATTCCTCTTGAAGACTATCAGGAGTTTGATCGCACGTTTTCACCGTGGATTTATTCGGAACTTCAGTTTAGCTCGCACGTGGGAAACGAAACACCGAAGAGGCGTTTGACCCCCGCCTTTGAATCTTACGATAGTACTCGAAGCCTCATCAAATCAACCGCTTCAGTAAAGTCAGATGCACTGCTTGCATTTAAAGCGTTTAATCGCCATCTGCCGAAGGTCAGTGGTGAGGACATGCAAGAGTGGTACGGTATTTGGCAGAAGCGGAGTGAAACGCTTACCCGCGCCGAAGTGGCGTTGGATTCTTTGTATGAGAGCCTATCACTCGAAGACCGGTTCACAGACCTGAAACGCAGGACAGGGCGGAGCGAGGTTAGCACGTACTAACATAGCGCACCTGATTCAGGGCCTTGGGCTCAACCCTGGACTCAAACACCCAATCCATCGTCGTTTGTGATAACTGTTGAGCTCTCAGCTTCCCGAAAATGTACAATTCCAGCCTCACGCCAGCGATTGAGCATGAGGCTCTAAGAGTGCTTAGCAGGATACCGTACGGAGATCGAAATGTCGTATTTCACCCAAGCAGAAGCGCGCAAGATAGGTCGGCAAGCCATAGGGGTTAGCCGTAATGCTATTGATGCCATTAAAGGTGCAAAGAAGAATTACAAGGTCAAAGAACAATTCGACATCTTCCTCTCTCACGCCATGGTAGATGCGGAGCTTGTCCTGGGGATCAAGGTTTTGTTGGAGAAGGAAGGCAAAAAGGTCTACGTGGACTGGATCGATGACCAGGATATGGAGCGCAATCACGTTACGGCCGAAACCGCGCAAGTCCTGCGCGCTCGCATGCGGCAGTCAGAAAACCTTCTCTACCTAGCCACTGAGAACGCTCCCAAATCCAAGTGGATGCCATGGGAGCTGGGATACTTTGATGGGTACAAGAATGGCGGTGTGGCTGTTCTGCCAGTGATGGACGAGTCGGATTCCCCCTTTGAAGGCCAGGAATACCTGGGACTCTATCCGGTTGTGACAAAAGAAATGGTCATTCAGAGCAACACCAGTCCCGCCCAGGGTCGCGCATTTCGCAGGCCTTACGGTTCACCTGTAAACGTCGGATCCCCATACACCGTTGACTTGCCTGATTTCCCCATTGGAGGGCCAAGGATTTTCTTCTGACTCGTCGGTACTTATGGGCTTGCCACGCTTCTTCAGCCTGGTACCTGTGTAATCAACCTACGAGCATCCGGGGCATGCCTGACGCTATCCGTAGCCTTAGCACAACACTCCGTGGACTACTTGACTGCAGAGCTGAAAGGTGATTTTGACCACGGCGACGTTGGGGCGCTGGAGATCGTAGTTGCAGGTGCCGAAGCGGCCATGCACCATCGCTCAGCACTATTCGAGATGATCGGTACTGTGCGTTACACAGGCCCTCTGATGCATGAAGGGCGGAGTAAAGCGTTAAATGCGGCGCACTGACTTCTACAGCTTGCGACTCTTTGTAGCAGTGGCAGAAGAATCGAGCCTCACTCGGGCGGCAGAGCGAACGCATCTTTCGCTGGCCGCCGTCAGCAAGCGGATCAGTGACATGGAAAACGGATTCGGTACCGCTTTGCTGTACCGACAGCCCAAGGGCGTCACACTGACGCCCGCGGGTCAGTCTCTGCTGCATCACGCCCGCATATTGATTTCTAACGTTGAGCAGATGCACGCTGACTTGAGCGAATTCAGCAGTGGCATCAAAGGACATGTCCGCATCCAGGCGAATGCCTCTGCCACCATTGAGTATTTACCGGAAAGTCTCACACGCTTCAAAGAAGCGTTCCCTGAGGTAAAGATAGACTTGGAGGAGCGCCCCAGTGCTGAGATCGTGCGGAGCGTACGAGAAGGGGCCGCAGACATAGGTGTATACGCCGGCCATGTCGTTGCCGAGGAGCTTCAGGTGTTCAGCTACCGGCAGGATCGTTTGGTCTTGGTTACTCGCTCAGACCATCCGCTGGCTAGTCGAGCCCGTGTCAGGTTTGAGGACACGCTTGACTTTGAGCACATCTGCTTTCAGCAAGACACTGCTCTGCACGCACGCTTGCAAAACTCTGCGATCGATCTGGATCGATCCTTGCGCATCCGGGTGCAACTACGCAGCTTTGAAGCCATCTGTAGAATGATTCACGCCGGAATGGGCATCGGAATTCTTCCGCACCACGCAATCCAGCACCAGTTACCGCAGATGCAATTGAGCAAAGTCGTATTTGATGAGTCCTGGGCACGGCGCGAACTCAGGCTTTGCGTCCGTAGTCGAGATGCTTTATCAGTCATCGCGAGGCAAATGGTCGATCATCTCCTGCAGCACTGAAAAGCCCCCGATCAGGGGGCTGTGGCGTAGTCGCATTCAGTGCAAACGCAGTCGTGGCCTTGAGCGCCCTGACAGCAGATCACCCAGCATCCGGAACATCACTCGTCGCTTCCCAAGAAGAGCAGCTTGGTGCATGCGATACAGGGACATGTAGAACATACGCGCCAGCAAGCCTTCTACGAACGTTGCTCCCGAGAGGTTACCCATCAATGTGCCGACTGCACTGAATGAGGCCAGAGAAACGAGTGTGCCGTAGTCTCTGTACCTGAAGGATTCCAGAGGCTTCCCGGTAAGCTGTCGTTCCAGGTTCTGGGCCAGAAGCTTGGCTTGTTGATGTGCGGCTTGTGCTCGGGGTGGCACTCGCTTGCCTTCACTACCTTCGATAGGGCACGCCGCACAATCGCCGATGGCAAAGACACTCACATCTGAAACGGATTGTAGGGTAGGGTGCACTTCCAGTTGGTTTATGCGATTGGTAGCCAAGCCATCCAGTTGTGCCAGGAAGGCGGGCGCCTTGATGCCAGCCGCCCAGATTGTCAGGTTGACCTGCACACGCTCATTGTCGGAGAGGACGACTTCGCTCTCCGTCACTTCCTGAACAGCTGTTCTCACCAACACTTCGATGCCCAGCTTAACCAGTTCTCTGTGAACCGCCTGACTAATACGCTCAGGTAGGGTCGGCAGAATGCGCTCACTGGCTTCAACGAGGTAAATCTTCAAGGTGCCGCAAGAATTTTTTCGGACACCATAGCCTTGCAGGAGGCGTGCTGCATGCTGAAGCTCAGCGCATAACTCAACACCTGTCGCACCTGCTCCTACCACTGCGAGGCTCAACGGCGTATCGCTGTTGGTGGCGTGGGCATTTAGGTGATGGTTCAGCAGTGTCTGATGCAGTTTCTCAGCTTGGCCGCGACTGTCTAGGAACGCACAGTGCTCATAGACCCCAGGGGTGCCGAAGTCATTGCTTTGGCTACCGACGGAAAGTACCAGCGTGTCGTAAGTGATCGTACGCTCAGGGCTGATCTCCTTGCCACTGGCATCAAGCGTCCTTTCGAGAGTAATCATTTTGGCGTTGCGGTCGATGGCTGACATACGGCCATACTGGAAACTGAAATGGTTCCAACGTGCCTGCGCCACGTAGTTGAGCTCATCGAGCCCTGTATTTAGTGAGCCTGCCGCAACCTCGTGGAACAGCGGCTTCCAGATGTGGGTGAGGTTGGCATCTACGAGCGTGATTTGTGCCCGTCCTGTACGCCCCAGCTGCTTGCCGAGTCGTGTTGCCAATTCCAAGCCGCCGGCGCCGCCCCCTACGATAACAATGTGATGATTTATTTCCGCTGCCACTTAATGTTTGTGGTTAAGCATGCCCGTATAAGAAGCAGTGAGAAATTGAGCATTTAAAAAGGGAGGCTTCGCTAAATGCGAAGCTAATTTCAGCAACGCGCCAAGACCAGGGTCTACCAAGGCCGTGAGCGCGTTGGCGCTCGCATGACCTGGCTGGCTTGCCCTAGCTCGAATCCGTTGGGGAGGTGAGTGATAACATGTAGCGCGAAGTCAATGGAGGACTGAAATGCCAGAGGTTGATGACAGGCTTTTTCAAGCCATGTGTGATCTGTGGAGCATGCGCAGCTCTCAGAATGGAGTTTTTGCAGAACCTGAATTCAAGCGGCTTGAGCAGGTTTGCGCTGATCTGTACGAGGGAGGAGATCGTAATCTTGGGCGTACTTTCGCACTCAATCATGCATTGAGATCTCTTGGCGCCCCGTGCTTACAGACTCAAGGGGGGCCAGGGAACCATTGGCGATGTAGTGGTAGCTGCAAAAGCAATCGATAAAGCCTTCAGGCAGACGCACGCGGGCTACACGCACATCTGTCCGCTTGATTACGCAGAGGACTTGCCATCCCTTGAATTCGGCCCGATCAAGCTTGAGCGATTCAGTGAAGCGGATCTCGAAGCGCTTTTCGATCTGCCCAGGCTCGCCAGGCACTATCCAGACCGCTCGCTCGATGCTGCGCGGCTGTCGCAATTTCACTGGCTTGTGGTCAAGGAAAGTCGGGCTGTCGCGGAAAGCGCCGGGAGGCGAGCATTACCAGATTTTTTCGGGCTCATGGATAGGGACAAGGGCGCTATTGACCCCCACGAAGGCCGCTTTCCCCAAGCGGTTGAGACAGCTTTGTTTTTCCTACTGCTAGCTCCCTGGGAGCGATGGTCAACTATGAACGAGGTAGATTGGCGTGGCTTCCGAGTACCTTGGATTTACACCCGGAACGATGACTTGTTCGTCCCTCCAGCGCCGCCTCCTGGCGCACATACCCTTGCATGGCAGCCGCATATCTACACTAATGAATATGGTGAGTGTGTGGAAACAGAGCGCCCTATCGAGTTCCCACTGACAGCTGCTGCGGAGCGCGAGGTGTCTCAGTTTTGTCAGGCGCGATGGAACAGCTTCCAAACCGCCCTCAGATCCGATCTATTGAAACCACCGATCATGCATTTTTTGGTGAGAGCATTCCTATCCGACGGCATTGATGAGTTCATGGCTCATATGGCGACGATTGAAGCTGCTCTGGGGCTTCATGCTGATCACGATCGTAAAGCCCGGAGTCTTCACCATCCAGGATGGTGGGCGACCAGGCGAGTGGGTGCACGAGTGGCATCGATTCTGGATGATGCTTCAGCTGCCGGCCTGTATACCGAGCTGTTCGATTTGCGGAGCGCCTTCATCCATGGACGCGAGAGTATGGAAAAAATCTCAACGCTCAAGCGTGTTGAAGCACGACGCTTGGCGGCTGCAGTAGCGGCGGCGGTCATTCACTTCGCGAGCCAGGCTAAACAACACAGAGAAAGCTATCTACGGGAGCTGTTGGATAACGGGGTAGACCTGATCACTCAGAATCAGCCAAGCTGATCTGTGTGAGCGTCAACAAAAGTGGCCTGGTATCTTCAAGGTATTAGCCTAGAAGGGAAGCTCTGTTTGCCAGGCAGTCGGCCTGGAAAGTCGGTGCTGCATCCTGGTTGGCGATTTGGTTACCTCGGCAGCGGGTATCAATGCCTTAAGGCCAGGCACGCCTCCATCACGGGCCAGCTCGCGCAGCTCGACCCCTAATTTGTCGAGTAAAGCTGCCGCTGGCTCACCGGTCTCCTCACTAATCGTCAAAGCGAGCAAAGCCAGTGGGGAGAGATCAAGCCGTTCGCTCAGTTGCTCAAGCTTGTCCAGGGTGATGCTGGATTTTCCGCTCTCTAGCTTCGACAGATATGTCCTGCTCGTTGTATCTGCGAATTCACGTTGGGTGATATTCCGCTTGCTGCGCAGCGCACGCAGCACGACAGCAAATGACGACTTCAGCGCCATGAGACGTTCCTCGCATCGAGATGATCATCACGCATGATTCTGGATCTTCCTTGTTGCCCGGATTCCAGCATTTGATGCCTGCGCCCCCTTAACAGCCACTCCAGCGGAGTCGATTTTCACCAATACCAGCACGGTCGATCAAACACGCTCAGTGGTGTGCGAGCACTGTTGAAATATACAGTGCTCGCCTTTATTCTTCCAGGAGAACATTTGTACTCCTATCACATTTAGGAGTCATAGCGCATGCACAACCAAGGCAGCGACACACCGATCGAACCATTTTTCAGCCGCGAAGAGCTTCTTGAGCAACGTTGCGACCTGGTCGAAAGCGAGCTTGCGGAACTAGGGGATGAGCTGCAGGCAAGCCGTGAAAAGATATCGACCCTAGTGGTGATGTGGTCTGGCGTCACAGCTGAGCTACGAGCAGCGGAGGCAAAGCTCATTAAGATGAGCTCTCCGAATCATCATGATCGATCCGGCCTGGGCTAAACGCAGCTAAGCCACCGAAGGAGTTGCTAGCATCGACATACCTCAGCGCAGATTTCATATCTTTCCAGCCGACATAGCTCATGAGGCCCTTGATATCCCAGCCGTTCGCGGACGCCCATGTCGCAAATCCTCGCCGCATCGAATGACTACTGTAGGACTGAGCAGGTATGCCAGCCTCTTCTAAAATACGCCTTAGCAACGGAATGAGACTGGTTGATTTAAACCCTGTCTCGGAAAGGTTGCCCCACCGATCTAGCTTTCGAAAGACGGGGCCTCTGGTCATTCCGGCTACGGTTATCCAGTTGATATACGCCTCCACTGGACACAGCTTTTTCAGAGCAGGGGTATGAAAAGTACTGCCTTGATGATCGCGATCAGCCTTGGTGTAGGGCAGATAGAAGGTGATGCCTATGCCGGCCTCTGCTTGAGTATCTTCGACCTGAAGGCGAGCCAGTTCATCGCTTCGAAAGCCGCGCCAAAAACCGATGAGTAGCAAGGCTGCGTCGCGCCGGTATCTCATAAGTGCACGATAATCCCCCGACTCTATTGCGTCTGCTGCTTTGCTATTCAGCCAGTTGACCGCCTTCTCAAGATGGCGAAGCTGAAGAGGGGCAGCCTGCTTCTGCCTGGTGGGGTGCACAACGCGGATGCCCTTGAGCATCTGGCGAACGTGGGGTGCTTTTGTTGGATCTGGAAAACCTTGGCTTACATGCCACTGAGCTAGCGCAGCCAAACGCTGACGCAGCGTACTGAGCGACAGCGTCTCAGCATACTCCGCAAGGTAGCGGACGATTCCCTCGGCAGTCGCCGGAAGGTATCCACCCCAAGTCACTTCGAAATGCTCAACCGCAGCCCGGTAGCTCTTGCGCGTGTTTTCGCGCGTGCCTGCCGTGAGATACCGCTCGGCCTTGTCCATCACCGTTTTCCTGCCGTCTGTAGGTGCTTTGAGCACAATTCTGAAACATTTTCAGCCATAAGAACACATAACTCTCCATTATTTACTCTTGCTTCTTGTATTTTTTTTGATCATAAAATGAGCTAAGATGTCATGTATGAACGTGTTATGTAACACATTACGAAATAGTGGGAGAGAACATGGCTCGCGGGGGCATTAACAAGGCTTTGGTGCAGAAGGCACGCGCTGCGCTGCTTGCCCGCGGCGTCAATCCCAGCATCGATGCGGTGCGCGTCGAGCTCGGAAATACGGGGTCAAAAACCACCATTTCGCGGTACATGCAGGAGCTGGAGTCCGCAGATGTGCGCCCCCAGGCTCATCCAGATCGCCTAAGTGACGAGCTAACCGCGATGGTCGGTCAGCTACTTAAACGTGTGCTGGAGGAGGGCAACGTAGCCCTGATGCAGGAGAGACTGGCGCATCAGCAAAGCATCGCTGCCAAAGATCAGCGCGTAAGCGAATTGGAAGCTGAGCTCAAGAAAAGCAAGCAGGTCGTAGCTAGTCGAGACGTTGCATTGACGGCCCAGGCTGAAGAGTTGAGAACGTCCCAGTCTTCAGTCCAGGCGGAGATCACACGAAACGCTCGCATCAGCCAAAGCTGCGCCGACCTGGAGCTGCGGATACAAGAGAAAGATGAGCAGGTACAGTCACTGGAGGAAAAGCACGCACATGCCCGTGATGCCATGGAGCATTACCGGTCTGCGATCAAGGAGCAGCGTGAACAGGATCAGCGCCGTCATGAAACACAGCTGCAGCAGATGCAGCAGGAGACCCTGCAACTCCAGCAGGCCCTGATGGTTCGCCAAGACGAGCTCACTCGGCTCAATCGTGACAATGAGCGTCTTCTTGGCGAGGCGCGCCAGCAGAGCAAGCTGGCGCTGCAAAGCCAGGATGCGATCAAGCAGCTAGAAGGGGATCTGGGGCTGGCGAATATGGCTACAGCCAGGGCTGAGGGTGCAAAGGAAATGCTCCAAGAGCAGTTCACGGTCGTGAGAAGCAGCAACGAAATGCTGTCGACCGAGCTCACCGAGCTACGAGCCAAAGCCGCGGCACTTGGCGAGGAATTGTCTGCTGCAAATAAGGCCCTGGAGATTTGCCGCAGTCAGCGACCAGACACGCCTAGCGAATAACGATCACGGGAATGGTGCCGAAGAATTTGTCGTAGCCACCCGCCGCGATCAACCTCAAGATGATTCAGGCGCGGAGGGTGAAGCCTTGACTTGATCCTGCTGGCGCTTCAATTGCTCGGCGACCACGAACACCTTGTCTGCTGGATCCGGACGCTCGCTTTCATAGCCGTTGCGCGCCAAGACCGCGAATGCGTCCTCCACGGCTTTTTCCTTAGGGTTTCGATCTATGAATGACTTCATGGTTGGCAGATCCATCGGGGCAGGTGCGGATAGCTGAATACATTTCGGCCAGCTACGAAAGACAGATTCCCCCTTGGTTAATCACCAAAACCGCCGGGGAGGTGAACCAGGATAGACTTCATGAGGAGCAGAGGCTTGCGATCTGATCCGCTAACCGCCTTCGCAGTCAAGCGACAGCAATTCTCTAGTTCAGGCAGGCATTATGGCTGCGCTTTGGAGTAGCGGGGCAATGAAGCTCGACCCACCAGCACAGGCATCAGCCCCACGTGCGAGTAGGTCGATCAGTGGACAACGACTCCCCCCAGTTGCTACATCTGCAGTGATTCACGCTTACGGTAATAGTGTCGAGGCACATTGAAGCGACTGTAGAGGTTGTCCAGTGTCACGCTTCCTGGGGTACCTGTCGGTTGGTTGACAAGCCAATCACGTAGCAGATCGCCGGCAATTTGAGGGAGGTGATCGTTGAACGCTCTGAAAGCAGTGATATGCTGCACGCTCTCTAGCCCGTAGCTTTCGAAGCCTTTCGTACTGTCCAGTAATACGCCGCTATCCCGCTCCAAAATCCGCTTGGGTGTGACATGCTCTACCTGGAAGCTGAACTGCAGCTCTGAGTAAAGCCAAGGTGAAAATGTTCTCGCTTTGTCATTGAAGACCAAGGGGATGGACTTTTCCGACCGCACAAATATAAAGGTTTCTGCTCGTGCGATCGTACGATGAAGGGCGCCTGCCAGCATCATGTGGACATCGGCATGAATCCGGTGAATGTGGCCATCTCTCGATTCGCCTACCATTGGCCGGGTCTGGGCGATGATCTTGGAGACCAGGTCGCCAAAGAACCCCCACACCGTGGAGTCGACAAAGACCTTCAAGCCGCGTTTACCTAACGCCAATGCCAAATCAATAGCGTTGCGCTGATCAGCATGAGAGTGGGAGAGGAATACGTCGTAATCCCCCACCGGAAAGATCTTCTCCGACAACGCTTCAGCATCAAGGACGACGCGTTCGTTGTATGAGCCGATCATGAACTGCGCGAGATTGTCGATGCGATTTTTGGCTTCATCTATGTAGCTGTCGATACGGTACTCAAAGAAATGATTGGTGGGCTGGTAACGTTCTATTTCGAAACCTAGGTACATCAGAGAATCCCTATTCTGAAAACAGAGGCGCCATTCGGCGCCTCGCCGGTGTTACACCTTGCCAGCCGCTTTCGCAGCTTCCTCAACCCACTTGCCTAGATTTGTCCGGCCATCATGGTTGTTCCACTGGTAGTGCGGAGCTCCCGGAACGCGAAGCCCACAGCATGCTGTCGTGTTGCCCTTGAGGTCGGCGATCTTGCTGATGTCGATGGTCAGGATGCCATTGCCACGCGCAATGCTCTGATCGATCTCGTACTTCACATACTTGCTCTCGTTTGTGGTTGCCCCAACGAGAACGACAGTAACGCTCGTGCCGTGAAGCTGATCGTCAATCCATTTCTTGACGGCGGCCTCGCCCTTTTGTTCGACCTCCTCGAAATCAGCCTTGTCGATGAAGCCAGCCTTCTGATCTGAGGCAATGACGTTGCTGTTACGCACATTCATCGCACGGTGCACATCCTCGTACTGGAAGCTGAAAAATACCTTTCTTGCCATGGTTTATCGTCCTTAGATGAGAGGCAGCAGGCTCGGGGTGACATCGCGCCCAGCTCCTGCAGCAGGGGTGATTTTCTTACCGTGTTCGTACTTCGTCTCGGAATTGACCACTTTCACCTTTCCTCTTGCGCCTTCGAACATTGAGCTAGAGGTTCCGTACCCACGTGCCATTACCCTTGGTGTCAAAGAGGGCGAGGCCAGAGCCGTATTTGTCGAAGTCAATTTTGTTGTAAAGGCTCAGATATTCGTTGCCATGAAAGTGGCCCTGGTTGTCCGAGGTAGGAATGATGGCGATGCGTTCATGAGCTTTTTTCCCGTCAGCGAAACCGATTTCCCAAGGGCACCATCTCGACGCCATGGAGTTCTGAGTCGCGAGGAAGAGAAACCAGTCAGCCTGAACGATTGCAACCTTGATGTTGAACGCAGTTTCACCGTCCGGGATCGCAGGCATCGTGTTGTCCTGCCAATCGATGTAAACGTCCCATCCCGCCTTCTTGAGCATTTCCTGTAGTCCCAAGGCAAGCTGTGCGTCCTGATGGCTGTGACTCAGGAAGGCAGTAGGTTGCCCAGGACGACGGATGGAGTAGGCCTGGGCAGAGCGACTAAAGCTTGTGTTGCGCAAATCTGACTGGCGAATCGGCATAAGGCTTTCCTTGCAGTTGATGGGCAAAATGCCATCTTTCTGAGGTTGCCTCAAGCATGTGCAGTGGGTGGGTCAACCCTTGGGTAGGTTGTGATTTGTAAATGCGCGTAAAGGAAAGCCACGCGCTTAGCGGCCTGGCGCCCAGACAATCATTAGCGGTGATAATCGGCCTGCGACCAAAGTATTAGAGCCTTGCTAGCGGTTGGCATGGCGGGTCTCTGATGCATTCCCCGAAGAGGCGAACTTAGGCTAGATTGCCTCCCGTATATCTGTGTCAATTCAGCAATCTACCACCATACGACCTCCCACTTTGAAAGGACTCACATGTACCTCCGTAGGCTAGACGTCAGCGGTTTTAAATGTTTCGGTGAGGCGTTCACCATCGAGTTCAACGACGGGTTGAACGTCCTCGTCGGTGAAAACGGCGCAGGGAAGACAGGTGTGATCAGCGCTGTGCGGCAGCTGTTCAACGACTCCGAGTCTGGCAAGCGAATGATCAGCGAGCGTGACTTTCATCGCGGCTTTGACGCCGGCGCCGTTGGAGCGGAGCAGATCCACATCCAGGCCACTTTTGGCGATCTGGACGCGAATGATGCGGTAGCGTTCGAGGATTGGTGTGGACACCACGATGAGGCAAAGCTGACGTTCGAGGCTCGGAATCAGGAGTCCAGGGGGCGATTTAAGCATTACTCGTACGGTGGCCACGAGTACACCAACCCATTGCAGGCCGAGACGCTCGACCTCATACACTGCATCTACCTGCCGCCGCTGCGTGACGCCGAAACCAAACTGAGAGAGGGGCGACAGTCCCGGCTAGCTCGCCTGCTCAAAGCCCTGTGTCGCAGGGATTTGGAGGCAGCCCGCAAATCACATGAACCTCACCCCTTGGAAAAAAGAGTAGGGGAGTTCAACCGCGAGCTCGCGGAGAGCGACGAATTTGCCATCAAACTTGCTAACCAGCGCATCGGGGAAAGCCTGAAGGCTGCCCTTGGCCTGCACCTCTCCCAAGGCACGGTAATACAGTTCTCGGAGGTGAGCTTCTCGCGGATCGTGGAAGGCTTGCGGCTGCTCTACTTTCCGGATCTCAATCAGGTGGATCCTGCACAGTTCCGCTCGCTTGAGGAAAACAGCCTCGGCTACAACAACCTCCTGTACATCGCGTCGATTCTGGCAGAGCTGATCCTCGAAGAGGACGAGGGGCAGGGCGAAAAAACCTTCCTGCGGCTGCTATTGATCGAGGAGCCAGAGGCACATTTGCATCCGCAGCTCCAACTTCGTCTGCTTCGACATCTCAAAACAGTCGCAGAGAGACGGGGTATCCAGGTCATCATCACCACCCATTCGACCGTGCTTTCGGCTGCCGTCTCCGTCAATCACATACTCCACATTTCCAACGAAGGCAGACCTCGGGCAGTGTCGCTGCAGGGCTGTGGCCTGCCCGATCCCAGTCGGCGCTTTGTCGATCGGTGGCTGGATGCAACCAAGTCGAATCTGCTGTTCTCCAAAGGCGCGATTCTGGTTGAGGGCATTGCCGAGGCGATTGTCGTGCCAGAGCTCGCACGCTTCGTTCTGCGCCAATATGGCGAGGGCAGGGACTCGCTGGATGATTACGGTGTCTCCGTGATCAACCTCGGCGGCATCTATTTCAAGCATTTCATGCAGCTCTTCTGTGACGTCACCGGTGAGCAGCCTGGCGAAAACGTGCCCATCAGATGCGCCGGTCTGACAGACAATGATCCGCCCAAATCCATTCTGTCCATTGATGATGGCAAAGGCGGGAAGAAGGATGTGCCCTACCAGCCTCATGCCGATGACTACCAGCTCGGTGAGAATCCTGCGCTAGGGCTCCAAACCGTCATCAACGAGTCCGAATTCGCTCGTCTGTTTGCCGGCAAATACAAAACGTTTGAGTACGACATTGCCCTGGAGGGTAACAACCTCCAATCGATGCTGCCCGTTGCAGCCAACCTATGGCCGGCAGAGCACGGCCCATTGGTCAAGAAGCTCAACAGGGACGCCGAGCTTGATTTCGAATCGATGAAGCCAGAAGCGAAGGCGTCGTATGCGCACGCTCTACTGGAGCGGATTGACACTGATCAAATCGGCAAGGGTGTTTACGCGCAAGCTTTTGCCGACAAGCTTGAAACCCTCGAAGGCGAGTTCGTAGTGCCGGATTACATTCGCCAGGCTGTCCTCTGGGCTTGCGGCCTGCAGGAAAGGGCAGAGCAATGACTGTGATCGATGATGGGGGAAAGTCCGCGGCTGCTGATGAGTTGGATTTTACGCGCGAGCAACTGAATTACCTTGACGCCCCTCTAGATCGACACGTGTACCTGAAAGCGTGCCCTGGTAGCGGCAAGACAGAGGTGGTTGCTGCCATGGTGTCAAAAGTCGTGGGCGAATGGTCTCTCTTCCCCGCAGGCATCGCAGTGCTGACCTTTTCGAACAGTGCAACGGATGAACTCAAGGGCAGGGTACACAAGCACCTACGCGAGCCCATTGGCTACCCGCATAGCATTTCTACTTTTGACAGCTTTGTGTTCACTCGGCTCGTGGGGAAGATCGCACACGACCTGACGGGCTACAAAGGGAAGGATGGGGATTACCGGATCCGTATTCTTGAAAAGTCAGCGAAGATTATCCCTACGCGCAACCCCATATGCGGTCGACGAATCCCAGCGTGTCGGTATAACTACGACCTGGATTCAGCTCAGTTTGTCTTCTCAACCGGTGAGCGGTCGCTGGATCAGCAGCTCAACGGCTCCATCATCGACAAGGCCACCCGGCAAGACCTCATTGATACCAAGAGAAAGCTTTGGGAGGCAGGCTTCGCAACCTACGGTGATATCGACATGCTCGCCCTCATGGCACTGAGGGAGGCGAAGTACGACGCCTACTTCACCCGGCTGGCCCGCCGATTCCCGTTGGTGATAGTGGATGAATGCCAGGATCTCTCAGAAGAGCAGCTCAGGATCGTCGAAAAGCTCCACGATCGAGGGGTCAAATTTCATTTTGTCGGGGATCTCAACCAGTCGATTTATGGCTTTCGAAGGTCAAACCCGGAAAGGGTCGAGAAGCTGATGGACAGGCTCGATTTCAAATCGTACGAATTGACGGCGAATTGGCGAAGCGGGCAGGCGATCGTTGACTTGTGCAGCAACCTACTTGGGATCGGTCAAATCAAAGGCAACCCCAAGATAGCCTCAGTAGTCCCGCAAATTCTCGAATACCAGCAATGCCCGTCGGAGCTGCTGCCCATCATTCGCGATCTGACCCGGCAGTACCAGAGGGTCGTGCTGGTTGCCCGGGGACATACCACCCTCCAGCGTTTACGCAGTGGTGATGCATTCGAAGGTATAGAGGTACTCGCAGTCGCGTTCATTAGCGCCAGCACCGGCTCACTCAAGGACATTAAGGAGAGCCTTCGGTCGTTCGCCAAATGGCTTACTGGCAAACTGGAGATGCAGGTAAGCCGTGCAGGGCCTTATTGCCCGGTCGCAATGGAGTCCAAGCTGGCGTGGCGGCAGTTCATCTACGAAAGCCTCAAGTTCATGGCCGCCAATGGAGCTGCAGACCCGAACATGACGTGGTCTGCCTGGGCACGGAATGCCAAGCTTGCGCTGCGCCAGCTACCTGATCAGGCATTCGTACCCGCAGAGATTCGTGAGGATCTGGAAGGCCTACGTGAGCTGAATATAAGTGCCCGGGCCGGAGAGGGACAAAACCAGGTCTCAGTTCGCCTTCTGAGTCACGACCGCCAGGAGTACCGGCCGGATAGCCTACGTTACGAGACCATCCACCAGGTGAAAGGCGAAACTCACGATGTCACGGTTCTCGTTTCATCGCAGCAGCCAGGCGTTCATCTCTCGCATTGGCGTGACTGGTTGCGCGATCGCAGTACGGAGGCCGCGCGGTTCGCCTACGTTGCCAGTTCACGGCCACAGCACAGATTGTTCTGGGCTGTGAAAAAACTAAAACCCAAGGAGCGAGCAGTACTGACACAGCTAGGATTTGATCTCACGTAGCCTAATCTGCTGCCGCTCATGAGGAAGACAATTCGCTGGGGCGGCCATATTTCGAAAGGAGTACAAATGTACTCTAGTGCAACGCAGCAAAGGGCTCACGCCGATGGGCAAGACCCTTTCAGAAACTAACACGGAGAGAAGACCATGGCGGACGGTGAGCAGCAGCGCGAGGTCGTTTGGGACGAGGAGAAAGAGCTTGGGGAAGCCCAAGGCGCCTTATCAGCCGCCATCGAGAAAAATACCTCCAGTGCGCTGGCGATCAAGGCAGCCATTGGAGTGCTGGAGAAGCAGATCGCCGCAGAGCTTGAGGAGTCAGTGCAGGCAGTCAGCGACCTCAAAGAGCTCTCATCGAGTATCAGGTTCGACCTATCCACCATGGATCAACGAGTCGCTGATAAAGCCAAGCTCAGCGACGAACTGAAACGGCTAGGGACTTTACTGCTCGAAGAGCAATCAGGATACACGGCAGAAAGCTTTGAAGAGGCTGTGACACCGTTGGTGGCAGAAATTCAGTCTATCTTGGAGCGCTGGGGTTTCCCTGGCTACCTCCCGGTCGATTTCGATTTCAAGGCTAGAGACATCACTATCGGTGGCAGCGCTCGTGGTAATTTCGGGAAGGGCTATCGTGCCGTCGCCTTCTCCGCATTCGTGCTGGGTTTGATGAACCTGCTAAAGCTTTCAGGACGCCATCCTGGTTTCGTCGTGGTGGACTCGCCGCTGACTACCTACAAGGAAGGGGACGACCAGCCTGAGGATGAGGCCGATGCCATCACCGGCGACTTGATTTATGGATTCTATCGAGACATTGCAGATAGCTTTAGGGACTCTCAGATCATCATCTTCGAGAATAAAGAGCCGGATCCGTCTGTGATCCCGATGCTCAATTACCAGCATTTCACGAAAAATCGGAACAACGGTCGATATGGTTTCTTCCCATTGAGGGATTAAGCACCTTACTCCCGTAGTGATTGATCACCACGATGCGACGTGGTGGTTGTTCCAGGGGCCGAGCAGGCAGACGTGAAGCGGCCCCACCTCTCCCATCTTCGTGAAAAGCACAGTCATGTAGGGGGAATGCCTGGACGCTCAGTCAACAGCGTCCTTCCCCAACCTACTGCTGCGCGAATCCTTGAACTGCGCAGGTGACGTCATAGCGTGCGTGGTAGCCGTGAGAGCGCACTTTACTGAAGGTTTCGGAGAAGGGCGTGAAGTAGTACACCAGCTCCTGATGATGTGCTTGGTGATTACCGATCCGATAGCCGACATAGGAGCCAGGTACGAATGTACCTTGGTGCGAGTCAAGCTTAGAAATTCTCCTTCTCGTCAGGTCGCTCAAGGAGACCGCATGTATAAGAACGTGAGTTTTACGGCTTGCGAGCTATTCGATCGAGCCTGGTCTACACCGGTTCTGAGGTTGGCGCGGGAGATTGGTGTTTCAGATGTCGCGCTGAGTAAGGCATGCAGGAAGGCTGGCATTTCACTGCCGGCTCGTGGACATTGGGCCAAGCCCGCCGAGAACCGCCCCAGCAAGCCCGCTCCGCCGAACTCTACCGAGCTGATTACGTTTCGCGTATTGGACAGGACGATGCTACCTCCAGCGCCCAAACCGCCCAAACCGCCCAGCACTCCCAAGCTAGAGAAACTCAGTGTGCCGGACAAGTTAATAGACCCCCACCCGCTGGTGCGTAAATGGCTCCAGGCTGTCAGGGCTGCGAAGGATGTTGAAGGACGGGTGGAGCTACGGCGCGAGCGGGTGTTGTATACCCGTATTTCGCGTGACATGGTCGATCGCGCTGCATTGCTTCTGGACGCCTTGATAAAAGACAGCTCAATACGCGGATGCAGTTGGGCGGTGGATGATCACAACCGAACCACGGTAACGTTCGACGGGGAGATGGTTTACGTGACCCTGCGAGAGCGTATTGCAAAAGCAGTGAGACCTCCGCCACCCCCAGAGCCCCGGCCCAGGCGGCGCCGGATGCGTGAGCCGGTGATGTGGTTGGGGCAACGGGAAATCTACGCCTATAGCTCGACTGGCGAATTGACGCTGATTGCTCAAGAAAAGCCAGACGTAGGATCACAGAGGAGCTGGGCAGACAGTAAGACGGGCCACCTGGAAGACAAACTTCATCAGTTCTGCACAGGTCTCGCCAAAGTAATAGAGCGGATGAGAGCGTATCGGGCGAGCATGGAGGAGTGGCGCCGTCAGCGTGAGAGTGAAGAAGCCATTCGACGCCAAGCAATCATGAAAGCAGAGCACCAGCGAGCGCTGCAGCTGCGTTTAGTGGAGAACATGGAGAAGTGGGAGCAAGCGGTACGCCTGAGAAGGTTCATTGATGCCGTAGCAGCTGGCATTGGCGAGGTCAGCGAGGAGGAGGGGCGTCATGTGAAGGCGTGGGTAGAGTGGGCGAGGGAGCACGTCGATGTACTCGACCCATTAGGCAAAAACGCCACCACCTCACTTGACTGAGCGAAACCCAGGGCGCCGCTGTACTCTTCTAAAAAGAGCGCCCATATGGGATGCCCTCAGGCGACCGACCATGCCCCGCGCTTGGTTAGGATAGTTGCCGGAGGTAAGCGTCCGGCGAACTCACCTTCCTAACTCCAGCTTTAAGGGCGATGGTGTCCGCGTATTTTTAAGCGGACGCGATCACCCTTATCGCCAGGATTTTCATGCGCCAACGAAGCTCTTATCCCAAACCGTTCAAGGCCCAGGTCGTTCAGGAATGCCTGCAACCTGGCGCAACCGTGTCCAGTGTCGCCATCAGCCACGGCATCAATGCCAACGTCATTCGCAAATGGCTGCCGCTCTACCGAGACCAGTCCGCAGCAACCTCACTACCGGCGTTTGTTCCTCTAAAAGCCGCACCTAAATGGCCAGTCGAAGCGTCAGTGATCATCGAGCTGCCCATGGCCGGGCAAGTGATCACGGTGAAATGGCCAACCTCGGATCCTGAGGGCTGCATGCTGTAAACGCCGGCCATTTGGCCGGTCTACTTGTCGTCGCGTTGTGCCTGCTCTGTCACAATCGGCGGTATGACTTCCTCGCCCAACCTCGACCAGATGACCCCGGAACAGCTTCGTGCCTTGGCGGCTCAGGTGTTGCAGTTGCAGTCCCAGGTCGAGGCGATGAGCAGGAAGATCCAGAACGATGAAACCATCATCGAACAGCTCACTTATGAAATCGCCCTGCTCAAACGCCACAAGTTTGCCAAGCGCAGCGAGCAAATCACCCCGGCGCAAAGCAGCTTGCTGGATGACCTGCTCGACACAGACCTTGAGTCTATCGAGGACGAGCTAAAACAGCTCCTCCCAGCTGCGCCACAGGCCGAACCACGGCAATCCCCGAAACGTGCGCCCTTTCCGCCGCAGTTTCCACGCACGGTGATTCGTCACGAACCCGAAAACACCCAGTGCGCCTGTGGCTGCCAACTTCAACGCATCGGCGAAGACGTCAGCGAGAAGCTGGATTACACGCCGGGAGTGTTTACCGTTGAACAACATGTACGTGGCAAATGGGCCTGCCGTCAGTGCGAAATACTGATCCAGGCGCCGGTGCCAGCGCAGGTTATCGACAAAGGTATCCCGACCGCTGGCCTGCTGGCTCACGTGATGGTGGCGAAGTTTGCCGACCACTTGCCGCTGTACCGACAGGAGAAGATCTTTGGCCGCGCCGGGCTGGCAATCGCCCGTTCGACCTTGGCCCAGTGGGTTGGGCAAACCGGCGTGCGGCTCCAGCCTCTGGTCGATGCACTGCGTGAAGCGGTGCATCGACCAGGGAGTGATTCACGCTGATGAAACGCCTGTGCAAATGCTTGCGCCTGGCGATAAGAAAACCCACCGAGCCTACGTCTGGGCCTACAGCACTACGCCGTTTTCGGCGCTCAACGCGGTGGTTTATGACTTCAGCCCAAGCCGTGCTGGCGAACATGCACGCAACTTCCTGGGCGACTGGAACGGCAAGCTGGTTTGCGATGACTTCGCTGGCTACAAAACTGGTTTTGAGCAAGGCGTCACTGAAATCGGCTGCATGGCCCACGCCCGTCGCAAGTTTTTCGATCTGCACGTGGCGAACAAAAGTCAGCTGGCTGAACAGGCCCTGCACTCGATCAGCGGTTTGTACGAGGTCGAACGCCAAGCGCGGGACATGAGTGATGAAGATCGCTGGCGAATACGTCAGGAAATGGCGTTGCCAATCCTCAAAACACTGCATGACTGGATGTTGGCCCAGCGCGACTTGGTGCCCAACGGGTCAGCTACGGCCAAAGCCCTCGATTACAGCCTGAAACGCTGGGTAGCGCTGACGCGCTACCTGGACGATGGGGCTGTGCCCATCGACAACAACCAGGTGGAGAACCAGATCCGGCCTTGGGCGCTGGGCCGCTCGAACTGGTTGTTTGCCGGATCGCTGCGCAGCGGTAAGCGGGCGGCTGCAATCATGAGCCTGATCCAGTCAGCGCGCATGAATGGGCACGATCCGTACGCCTATCTCAAGGACGTTCTGATGCGACTGCCGGCCCAGCGGGCCAGTGAAATCGGACTCTTGCTACCGCATCAGTGGAGGACTGCCGCTGCTTCATAGGCAGAGCTGTGCGACCACATCATCTGATGACATGACTTGAGCATATTCGGAGCCCAGTATGGCCAAGGTCAGCTCATAAACGGTTGATGCGTCCCAACACGTTCCTTGCGGCCCGATTACGGGTACAGCAGTCGTGGCATCCGCAGGAAGAATAATTTCGTACCCAAGCGCTTTCCCGGCTCGAATAGTGGCATCCATGCTGTTATGAACCACAACGCCGGTCAAAACAATGCGTTTTACTTGCATGCTTTTGAGAATGGCATCCAATCGGGTTCCTATGAATGCGCAGTTCTCATGCTTGATGATGACAATCTCGCCCTCTACCGGAGTCACTTCTTTCTTGATCCCATTCCAGGGGCCATGAACGTGATAGCTGGAGGTGGGATTCTCTTCATCATGCTTCACATGAAGAACAGGCCAGCCATTCGATCGCCAGTGCCGCAGAAGGCGTTGGATTGCCGACAAATAGCCAGGGTGGCTTTTACCGTTCCAAACAGGCTGATCGATAGCATCCTGAACATCGAGGATAATCAGGGGGATGCTAGGCGTATCCTTCATGTGGGATCGTCTCCTTACGATGGACGCTTAGTGTGCTGTAACGTCTTCCAGTCAACAAGCAGCGCAGTCTCGCTAGGGTGCCGGTGCTGACAAAGAGGCTACTAAAGACGGGCTGCTACCCCGTCATTGGATTCCGGCCCGGCTCACGCAAGGTGAATTGGGCGGACGCTTACTGCCGGAGTGCCAAATCAGATTGACTGTAAACCACTTGGGAGACTATCCCGTGTACCCTGAGCAAGAGTCAGACAGAAACGGTGAAGCATCAGGGAGGCCGGACAAGTTATGAGTCATGCAGACGAAATCACTCGGGATGAGCCTCAGCCTACATCTGAGCGCCAGGAAGGGGCAGCTAGTGCGGCTTCACTGTGCCATTGCGGCATCATCATTGGCTACCATGGCATGGGGGAAACGGGTGATTTGGTTTTTGGGTGATGTTCATGGGCGCTTTGATCATGTGATCAGGCTGGTGAAGCTTCACCGTCCCGAAGCAGTGGTCTTCCTGGGTGACCTAGAATGCAGTTTGCCCTTGAACATGATCCTGCGCCCGATCCTAGAGCAGACAGAGATCTGGTTCATTCACGGCAACCATGACAGCGATCGTCCGGCCTACTGGCATAACCTCCATGGCTGCGGCCTTGCTGATCGCAGCCTGCATGGCAGGGTAGTTGAGATTGCTGGCCATCGTATAGCGGGACTGGGTGGCACATTTGAGTTGCAGGTTTGGCTACCAGGCAGCCGTGATACCGGCATCCAAAATTACGGGGACTTCCTCAAGCACCTGGCGCTGAGGCCACAGCACGCAGACATTCTCGCGACGAAAAGACAGCATGCGCAGTCAGCAATCTACCCGGATGACTACTTCGCACTCGCCATGGAGAAGGCGGATATTCTGGTCTGTCACGAAGCTCCCAGCTGCCACCCATACGGGTACCCAGAGATTGATGAATTAGCTCTGGCAATCGGGGCCAGGACGGTCGTGCACGGTCACCATCATGACTCGCTTGATTACCGACAGGCATGGCCGAAACTGGGATTTGAGGCACACGGGGTAGCATTTAGATCCATCATGGCCATCGATGGCTCGATCATCACCTGATAGGTTGATAACGGCGCTGGCGCCATATAACCAGATTTCATGTGCTCCGACCCACGTACTCCATGAGCGTTTAATGCCCCAGCCTGAGTTTCCTCCCCGCCCGGCAAACCCGAGCCACGTCGAGTGAGCACTGTAGATCTCGGACGCAAACCTGAGTTAGCGGAAGGGCCATTTGCTGATCTCTTACGATTGCTGGCGCTATCATCAGAGCATTGACAGTGCACGGATATCCATCACCTGACCGACCTGCAAAGGTAAAGCCGCGGCTGCCGCAGCAAGCCGTACTGCATCATGAAACCTATACGATCGCCGGCGAGGAGCGCGTCCTCTCGGAATACGATGCGCGCCTGGGTGCGTTCTATCAGCGTGAAGGCATGAAGGCATCGGGTTGGTCGGAGCAAGTGGTGAGCAGACTGCGGAATGTTTCGAGTCTGCATGGACGTGAGGAGCTTCTGGGTGAGCTGGCGCGGATGGGCTTTGGGCTTCGCTGATGCGCTAGTCTGCCCGCGCATGCTCAGCCTTGCTTCAACTGACCGTGAAGGGGAATGCCTAAAATGGCCATGCTCCGCTTGCGACGAAGGTGTTATACATGAGCGGAGCCGCTCAAGTAGTGCGCTCAACTAATGCCTGACATAGCCAACAGGAGCGTGGATGCGCACCGCTAGACGAAGACTTGAATGCATTGATAGACAACAGCCCAGTAAACACAGCCAGGGTAGCTGAGACGATGGTGGATCCCAGGCCTCGCATGCTGAGACCTAACGACTTGGCGCTCTTTTTGGATTACGACGGCGTGCTGCACCAAGACGCTGTGTACCGCACAAAGCACGGCCTGGAGCTGCGCGCACCGGGCGAGCTGATGATGCACGCCCACATCCTCACTAGCCTGCTGCAGGACTTTCCAGAGGTTCGGATAGTGCTGTCCACGAGCTGGGCCAGGCTCCTGGGCTACAGCCGAGCGAAGGCAGCGCTGCCGGCCGAGCTGCAAGCACGCGTGGTGTCGGCTACTTGGCACTCTCGAATGACTCGATCCCCTATAGAGGGATACGACAGTTTGTCGAGGCATGAGCAAATACGTGCCGCTGTTACACGCGCCGGCATCACCCGTTGGCTGGCAATTGATGACGATCCTGATCGCAGTTGGCCAGCTCGCGACCACCGCCTAATACGTTGCGAACCCACGATGGGACTAGGCAGCGAGGCTACTCAAGTGGAACTGCGTACCAAGTTGCAGGCGCTGGTAGACACCGCTGCTGGCTAGTACTGATGACCACCAGTGCGCAGGAGGAGATAACCCGATTGATCCGGGATAACAAGCGGTTTCCGAAAATCGCCAACAGGCCAAAAAGGCCTCGCACCATCGCGAGGCCCTCGAACGTCTGCAGGGTGATCAGGGCATTGAGTGTGCGTACATTGGTGGCATTCGTAACGACATCGAAGTCGTTGCCAAAGCGCTGGCGCTGCCGCCCCAGGTATATCCTGTATTCGGTCTGTGCGTCGGCTACCAATCTCCTGACCGACCAGCGAAGGTAAAGCCGCGGCTGCCCCAGCAGACAGTGCTGCACCACGAAACCTACTCGGCCGCCGCCGTTGAGCGGGTTCTCGCGGACTACGATGAGCGCCTGGGTGCGTTCTATCAGCGCGAAGGGATGCACTTCCAGTTCACATTTCAATAGAGGCCGACATGTCCTTCACTCATGCGCACCAGACAGCAATGGCCGAGCAGCGCAACAGGGGGCGGTGCCTCCACTACGAAAATGGGGCCCGCTGCGACGCCATCATCTCCGCGCACTCAATTCAGAAGGGTGGCCAGCTCAACCTGATCGTAGAACAAGGTCATGTCTACCAGCTGTCCGCCGATCTCACCACGTTGAAATCCACCGGGGGTAAGCCTCAACTGAAGAAAGTGGGCATCAACAAGGTGTCCACCTTCCGTGGCATGTGCAAGCACCACGACAATAGGTTGTTCGCACCAATCGATGACAGACCACTGGCATTCGATAACGAACAGATAGCTCTCTATGCCTACCGCAGCATTTGTCGTGAGTACTTCGTCAAAGAAAACGCCGCACGCTCTCTAGCAGCGATGATCGATCACCCTGACGTACCTCAGGCAAACCGCCAATTGCTGGTGGACTCAGCCCAAGGGCAGGCGTTTGGTTTTCAACACCTCCATCGACACAAGCTCATCTACGATGCGTCGATCTCACAAGGTAATTTCGCGGAGTTTCGATTCATCATTTTTGGGTCGAGCTCCCCTTGCTCGGTACAGGCCTCAGGGCTGCTTTTTCCTGATTATGACTTTCTTGGTCGCAAGCTTCAGGATCTCGGGCCGGAGGCCGTGGCGCTCGACTTACTGACATTCTTTACCGCCCCCACGAAGGACGGTTGGGCGTATGTGCTCGCCTGGCATGAGTCGAGCGACCAATCCTGTCAGTGGGTGCGCGAGTCCATGCAGGAAGGTTTTAACAGGGGGGCAAAGCTAGAGGATATGCTGATGCGGCTTTCGCTGGCCTGTGAGAATCATGCTGTTCGAATCTCCTGGTGGGACGGGTTACACCCATCGGCCCAGAGTGCGGGACTTGCCGCACTCTCAGTGGGGACTGACCCACGAGTGGCAACACCACCAGACTATCTAGCGCATGGCTGTGAAGGACTTGCTGACTGGACGTTTGAGTATGTCCAGGACGGAGCGGAGATCTAGATCACCAAAGTGTCTAGGTAGGTTCAGGCAGGGGATGCAATGCCGGACTGAAAATCAGACACCTGATCCCATCCTGTCCTCTTCTCACGGGGGCACCTCGCAGCCAGATACTCCCAGCTCACTGGCTGACAGAGATTTCATGGACATGATGCGTGGCAGGGCAATGGATCTAAGAGCAGCTGGCGCTGAGTCGTGCAGCTCTGAACGCTGTCAACCCGAAGCAGGCCAGCATTAATAGTCAATTAGCACTCCCAGGTAGGGCCCGGATGGCTTTAGGACTGACGGGGTGGATGTGAATCTGACACCGACACCCTGCGGTGACGACCGCGGGCGAAGAGTGCAAGTGCCAAAATCAATACTGGCATTGCAATCACCCACTGATGAATAGTGTGTACTCCGAAACCTGCTGTTGTAGCGGCAAGGCAGCCGATGATCGAGAATATCGCTGCCAAAGCTACGCCACCCAACGCAAATGCGGTTCCGCCAGTGGCAATACCGAGTGTTCCTGTTAGCAAAAACGTCAGCCAGCCTAGCAAAGCACCTGTAGAACCACCCAGCACGATCCCTCCGATCCCAGGCAATACAACTACGGTCGCCGTGCCTAGAGCAACGGCTAAAGCCAGGGCGCCGAAAAGCAGTATCGTCGCGAGCAACCACTGTGTAGTACGTCTGATCGGCTGCCAATGCCTGTAGACGCAGAAGCACAGAAGGCCAACAGCGAAAGTCATTACGAGGACGCGTACCATTAGAGCACCGGTAGGACAGGATAGGTTTTCAGTTTAGACGGCTGCTGGCCGTCAGGACTACCTTGTGGACAGTTGAAAATGTCCGCCGGACGCAGTCTGCGACCTCCGCTAAGTAGTCGAGCCCAAGCTTTGCCGAGGGGGCCGACGCGCCTATACTGGCTTTTTGCTTTCGAAAGGTAGGAAATTCTCACTTTTTGTCAGCTACTACAGACGCGGATGCATTGCTTGGAATGGAAGCCCGCATTCCAGCACGCTCAAATTTCCAAAGGAGTAGGAGATGAGCATTTTCAGCTGGCTGTTCAACCGGCCGAAAGCCGTTAAATCCAATACTGCAGTAACGCACCAGCCTGCTCAGGCTCAATCACAGGACGCTCATCCGGATCCACGTCCAGATCCTCAGATTGAACGAGATGAGTTTTTCCTCACTGTCGAATCCCTTGATTTCTCCGGCATCTATCAGCTGTCCAAGTCCAAGAAGTGGGCGATCGCCTGGAGAGACTCCGATCCGTCAGCGGGTCGGGGAGGTCACAGAGAATCTGGCTTAGGGGCCTACGTGCTTGCAGATACGAGCAGCGGTACCTTTGCCTGCCATGGAAGTATGCCTAGGCCAAACAATGGCCACGTGTGTGACACCGGCGTGTTTTGCCTGGAAGATTGGCATTTTGGGAGCACCCTGTCTGGGACGTTCAGCGTTTTCGATCCCAGTGGTTCTGTGATCCTCGCTAAAGAGCTAACGGCCAATATTCTCACCAGCGGTATTTCTAGGCACGGGAAATACGCTTTCTGCGCCACCGCCAACAGCCCAACCGATCATGGCAACAAGGTCTTCCTGTTCGACCTGGTCAATCGGATCGAAATGTACAGCGTCACGCCTAGGGCCGGATGGCCTGACAGCTACGAAGTGGACGAGGGTGCCGGGGAACTCATGGCGCAGTTCAAAGACATGGGGAGCTTCCGGTACAACGTTCACGGCGAATTCATGGATGCTGATCAGCTTGGCGATGCCAACCTCAACTCCTCCCATTACGACCGCATCATCCTCGCCGCGGAAAAGATCTTGGGGGAGGTCGACCTGACAGACGAGCGCATCCAGGAAGTCCTAATCGCGGTGCAGCGTGCCCGTACACTCGGCGCCGATGAAAACCCTGCCTGGAGGCCCACAGCGCTCAAAGTTCAGGGGCTTGCACACGACCAACTGGGCCAGTACCCCGAAGCAGTCAAGGTCTATGAGGAAGCGCTGGCCTTGAATCCAAAAATTGGCGTTAAGCGCAGGCTGGCTTCAGTGAGTAAACGCATCAACGCTGAGTAGTAGGGGCCGCAGCCCATTGTTACAGCCATTTTCACACCGGGATTGACGATCGCTTGGCGCAGCGCACTTGCCCCTGCGAAATCAGGATGTACCGCGACGCTGCCTTAACGTACTGATGGTTCATGGCTGTGTGGTCAGGAATGACACTATTCTGAAAACAATTCTTCTAAATGCAACCGGTTAAGTTAACCCAATCTCACCTTGGAAACCGGGCCAGGCTGGATTGGCTTCTTCCGGGAGTGGCCGAGCCTACTGCCGTAACTATCATCCCCACGCTTTAAGTAAGGTTAAAGAAAATTGAGTAGCTCCCACACTAAGATACTTGATGAAAAACAAGCTAAAGACTCCACCATTCAGGCTCTATTTGGCGTGACTCTGGTGGTCTTCATCATGTTTTGCATCGCAATTTCATGTAATAGCGGCGATGATCCTGAGCCCGAAAAATTTGCCCTTTTTATGTGTGGCGTTTTGCTAGGCTCAATTTATGTGTTCTTGGGTTTGGTAGAAGTCACTTTAATGCATCGCATCATGAATCTGAAATCAAGCTTGTTGTTGTGGGCCTTCTTTGTGGCATGCCTAGGCTACATCGCTAGGACAAAGGCATCAGTGGACATCAACACCATATTTCACATGGAAGCCAACGCTTTTCCGATGACCTTGATAGCAGCCACCTTGTTGCATATGATCAACTCCCTGTTTTGGTTTTTCTTTATCTCAGGAATTGTGTGCTTCCTTCTAGCCGGTTGCTCGTCCATGGAGGGGCTTCATCGTGGTAAAGGGGCCATGCTCATAACCTGCCAAGTCGTGACAGGGCTGGCATTCATGATCATCGCTTGGTTTTCGCATTTCAAGATTGACAAAGAGGGTGTGAGACATCAAATAATTTACAGAGTCGCCCACTCCGTAGATTTCAATGCACAATCTCCCTGTGCAAATATAGACAGTTCCACGACGGCTATGGTGTTTTTGGATGCCAACAAGCGCTTGGCTCTGATCGCCCCGACAATAGACGAGTTTGCAGGTTTCGAGTGGAGAATAGTGCCTTATCTGCGCTCGGTTCCTATTCCAGAAAAATTCCAGACAGTCGTATGTGAATATTCCGTCTCAAGCGAAACTCCGACTGCGCCTTGGGACATCGAACGGCATCAGTAGAGTATTTTTGGGTTGAGCCTGGTCGGTCACTGCATTCGCGGCCGGCCAAATCCTGGGGTTTCAGCTCACTGCAAGCCGATGGGGTAGCCTAGCCCCATTCGTGCTTCGCTCACTTTTCATCAGACGTTCTCGTTGTACCGCTATTGAGGAAAGATTGGAGTAGGGCGCACCTGCCCGGCAGGCAGCGTTAACCGACCTCGTAAGCTACTAAGCTAAGCATCTGCCTCGCTCAATCCATAGTTATCCTGCTTGGATTAAAAACAGGTAAAGAACTGAGCCGCCATCAAAGATGGCAACCTCAGCCGGCACCACAAGAAGCGGAGAACCTTGGCCGTGCTGATTGTTTTTCTCAATCCATGCTTCAACTGTAAAAATTCAAATCTATCGTGCCAGTCAGCCCCCTCAGAGACATAAGCGCTCAAAGCAGATGAAGTGCGCCTAGTTTACTGATCCCTGTGATCGCTGCCGCTCGTTCAGCAATGCATTGATTCTGCAAGAGGATTGAGCCTCATCTATTAAGTACACTTAGTATACTATTAGGATGATAAATGGCGCATTGCCACTCCCCCTTACCTTGCAAATTCCAATGCTGATTTTTTAGTTGAGGTAACTATCCAGTTAAGAACCGATGAAGAACCACCTTGACAAGCTTGGCTGACGGCCTACTCTCAAGCCCACAACGCCGATGAGCAGGCTTGCTACATGGCTTCAGTAATGCGGGGAAAAGATCAGATGAAAAATGACCCCACAGTTGTGCAGGTAGACTTCACAGTCATTGATGTTCTTTTCGCCGACGAAGACTACTCCGCGGTAGAGCAGAACTACAAGCTAGTTGCTTATCAAGACTCCAAAACACGCATCATCCTTGATTATAGCCTGGTACCCATGAGTCCAGACGGCCTGAACGAAACAGATGAGGATGGGGAACTCCCAAAATAGCTGCTTCATGAGGCACAGAACCAAAACATGAGTAGATGAGGGGTGCCTCTAATTTCCCCTAGAATTTCTAAGCGTGAAGTGCGGATATACGGGCAAACAATATCAAGTTAGGTTTAATTAAAGGCACCTTTCGAACCATCCACACCGGCAGACATCCGATTCCGCTTTACAGGCAGAGGTAGCTATGACGACCCTTATTGATCATGCAGCTGATCACGCCGCAACCATTCTCGCCCGATGCGATGCACAAGTGGACTACTCCGCGCTAAACGAAGTGGTGGCGGGCTGTCTGGGGTATGAGACCTTTGCTTTCGTAACTGAAGAGGAGGGTGCGGCTGAGCTCTCTCATCATCTCGGGGAAGCCGAAGCATTGGTGCTCAACGTAAAGCTGGGTTCCGAACGAGCAGTGACCATCTGCGGCGCATCGGAGCCCTGCCTGACTGCATGCCTGGAGGGTCTTGAGCAGGCAGCCAAGATGATCACCCGGGAGGGCAAGGGGTCTTGTATGTCTGTCTATCGTGGCTTCAAGGACTTTTACTTGCGGCATGCGCATGACGATATTCACCGCCGTTTAATCGAGGAAGGGCGTGAAGACACCACCTTCAGCACCCTGCACCCTACTGATGACGACGAGCCCTCAACGTTGTGGACTGCGTCTGATCGCTGGGTGTTGACGTGCCATGGCACATGCAAACACGGAGATGGGAAGACACACGCCACCACATGCAGCGTTACGTACGCAAAAGCCGGTCGGGCAGGCCTGGTTTTCGAGACCTTCGAGTCTAATTTCAGCCAGCTCGAAAGCTTGCATGTCTCGATTGAAGTGGTAGTGCCGGATATTCAAGTCGTGGCTGAGGATGGGACGATTTGCCGCCCCCGGGTGACGTTGATTTTGGATAACACAAGCATGAGGATTTTGAAAAGCGCGGTTGGTGATAATGAAGACGCCACCGAATTGGCATTAAAGACTTTGGAACAATCACACGGTCGACCAGTGCAAGTGCATACCACTTCTTACGTACACCAGGGTCAACCGAAACGGCTCGTCGTTGACGTGGGCGAAGCAGACTGGAACGAATCATTCAAGAAATGTTGCGAGCGACATGGGATTGAGGTAGAACCGCGATCCCGCAGACCTCAAAACGGAGGTTTGATAGAGCGCTTATTAGGATCTCTCAGCACCACTGAAATCCACCGTCGGTTCCATGATTGCGTTTACACGATGGAGGATTTTTTGCGATTGCTGACGGCTGAAATTCGACGCTATAACGATTCCGTTAGCGAGCGAAGCTGCCTTACGCCAGGTCAGCGATGGGCTCAGTTTTACGGCTCCCTTAGTGGCAAAAACTGACCCACCAAGTCTTCCGTGACCCACCACATGACCTTATCCAACCCTCCAGAGCCGTTCCCGGTTGAAGAACGGCTTTGTCTGGATGAAAATCAGCAACCATTGAGGTCAACGGCCATTACCCCGAGAGCAGGTCATGCACCACACTCTCCAGTTTGCTGCCCATCCGAGCCTAATGCAGGCACCTCACTTGCTGTCTCTACCTGGGTGGCAGTCAACATGGACGGGGCTGCTACTGACCAGAATGGGACTACGAAAGCGTAGGTGATCTCCGCATTCAGCTTCACCAGCTTGCAGGGACGCTCCGCTCGCTGTTCAGCCGCTTGCAGGCTTTGCTCAATGGCTCGACGAGCCGCGGTACTGATTCTGTATCTGTGGAATTTGAGGAAGACCTGCTCAATGGCCAGCTGGCGGAAGCCTTCTGGACAGTGAGGGTGTCTGAACAACGGCTCGAAGCAGAACTCAAACAATTGGAGCATCACACCTAGGTTGCAGCGGTTCTGCATGAACATTCCGCACACAAAATCTACGAGCACGGGTACTGCAGTGGCGAATGCAAGGTGCTCTTCAGCCAGATAGCTACGAAGGCGATTGATGCCGAAATTTGCAAACGCCTCACCCTGATTCATCATGACGATGAGATCCACCGCCCGAACCGAAACAAAGCTACGCCTGGCCATGATGAGTCGCATTACGGCTCGGGAATACTCCTCCTGCGTTAGCCCGTCTGCCCGTAGAGATTCCCTCAGCAACATTTGAGTGGACGCGCCAACGATACCCAGCATGCTGGCAAGATCGCGTAACCGCGCATCAATCGACAAAAGACCTGCACCATACTCTTGGCAAGCGAGCAGGACTGCATGGTCTTCATCGCCCAGGATGTCCTCAAGCATCTGCATCTGCTCGGACGCCTCAGGCGGCCCGTATGCCGGCACCACCTGACAGAACGCTTCGATTGCCGTCTCAATCGATTCGAGATACTCACGATCTTTGCGCCAAACGTCCTCAGTAATCTCCTGCATGCCAAGTTGGCCATCGTGGGAAAAGAGCGTACCGCTCTTTCGATAGTGGGCCGATTTCTCTAACTTTACGTCCAACAGCTGCTTGGTGGCAGCTGTCACGTACAAACGAGGAAAAAGCTCCAGGACATCGAGCAACCCCAGGGTTGCAAGCTCCACCAGCATAGACAGGTCAATGAGCCATGCCTGATCGTGGGATGTGTCCGTCGGGAAGACATCATGGGGGCCTAACCCCGTCGATACTTGGAGAAGCGCCCCTTCATCAGGCCAACCCCTCACCAGCTCAATGACGTCCGTACCCAGCAGGCGTGCGAGCAGGCCTAGGGTGGCGTGATGCTGACCGTACAGGCTGATGGTATTGAGGCTCTGAGATTTCTTTTGCTCTAGCTGATCGACGAAGAAAGCCGTATCGATCTCGCCGTCATCCCGGGTTGGAATACTCATCGCCACGACTGTCTTGCTCGGGACGACCGAATTGGACACGCGCTCGTAGGAAAGGTCGATCAGGCGTCGATGGAGGGTGATGATCCGTTTCACCGTGAGCGTCTGCTCACCGACCACACTGCTGACGGTTGTGGTATCACCAACTTTCAAACCGAGCAGTTGGGCGGCCCGCGACGAGTCCGCGGCAATGAATTCACCTGCAGGTGCCAGTGGCGGCTCAGAGGCGAAATCGATTGAGACATATCCAGTCCTGCCGGTGCTGTCTTCAAGCTCGACAGCGGTGCCTTCCTCAACCGCAGAGGGAAGGGCATGAACGACCTCAATCTCCTTCGTTGCTAGGAACATGAGAGAGATGTGGCCAGCTGCTGCTTCAACATCCTCCCCATTCAACCGCATCGCACGGTAGATGCGGTCAAGGCCACGTTCCTGCAGACCTCTACTGAGCTCTGCGTTGGCCAGCTTCAACTGTTCTTGAGCGGAGCCGCTCAGTTGTGCAGGTAACCGGGCAAGAGCCTCATCCATCCGACCATGGCTTTCGTTCGCCAGAACTTGAATGAGCAGTAACCAGCCTGCGGCCTCACCAGGACTTTCAGCGACGAGCAACTCAGCCATCTCGCGCATTCTTGGCCAGTCACAGGCCTCGCCGTAAACACTCAATGCCACTTGGCGGGCGTCTGCTGAGTGTCGCCATTCTCCCGGAAGTGATTCCAATAGGTCTCGAACTTTGGATCTTTGACCACTGAGCGCGTAGCAGTGCAGTAAATCAACATGCAGGGGACTGAACGAGTCTCTTGGTAGGAGGCGTTCAAGCATCGCAATGGCGTCATCGTAACGCCGCACATGAAGCATCCATTGCGATGCCATGGATAGATCCAATAGGTCAGTGCTCTGCGGTGCGAGCTCAGCAACGCGATCCCCGAAGGCCTGACGCATCTCCTCGTTGCCCGCATACGCCCGAGCAGCAAACACAGCATCACAGATACTGCTGTTTTGCGGCGTGATACCTAGATGGACGAGCTCATTCCGCACGGCCTCGTGCTGATCTTCGCGTAACAGCAACTCCCAGTGCATATGCCTCAGCATTCGGGCCGCTTTACGAGAGTCATCCGTATCAGGCTGACTGACCTGAGCACGGTAAGCCTCGGCAAGCAGCTCCGGATTGTTGGCGATCAGGCACGCTTGCCCAAAAATCACACGCGCTTCATCTGAGAGCTGTTCGACACGTTCAGCGCAGCAAGCAACGGCTTCGCTGTGACGCTGGAGATCGCAGAGCGCCTCCAACTCCACCCTAACCGTTAATTCGTCCTCGGGAACATGACGCTGCCTGCCAGCTTCGATCATGCTCAACGCTTGAGCTGGCTCACCCAGCAAAAGATGCGCGTAAGCCAAGTGGAAGACAATTTCGGTTTTTGTCCTGGGACTCTGCTCAGCCCATAACACACCCTCGCGGTCATCAAACTTCGACATGGCGTCGAGAATCAGCGCACGCCGATCTTGGGGCTGCGATCGCGTGTTCACGTGGAAGGGGTTTGCAGTGGCCAATCGAAGGACAAACCGGAGATAATTTTCGAGTATGAAAATTGAGCTGTCAGGCTGCTCCATAGCCGTTCGGATGGCACCCACCGCGCCTTCATCATCCCCGGCCCCGGCCATTGAGCTGGCTAGCATCTGCCAAGCTCCCGACTTGTCACGGAACGCCTCAGGTATTTCTTCGGCCGTCAGCTGCTCTCTGTTTAAGAGCCTCGCATTAGTCAGTGCCACCCAGACTGAGTACGAATCCGGGAAGCGCGCGATGGCCTCCTGTCCAACCTGGATCGCAGTCTGCACGTCATTCTTGAGCATCCACGCCCGGACGAAGCCTGCCGCAATACGCTCATCGTCCTGGTAAAGGCTGGCAGCCATTTCTAGGTCTGCCGCGGCCTTAACGTCATCAGCCAAATGCCAGAAACACATTCCACGGAGGAAATACCATCGGGCCTGTTGGTGCGCATCGTATGTGTCAAGACCGTCTTCGACCACCTCCAGCTGAGCAAGCGCATCGCGGTAACGGTGGTCGTTGTGCAGTTTACTGATGCGATCGAGCTGGCGAGAGGCGAGGGCGTTATCTGATGCCGGGTTCGCTGGCGGAAGCTCATCCGCGAGGAAGCTACTCGTGGCAGGACGGCTATTTGAAAGAAGGGGTGCTAGGTATTCCGCTAGAGGGGCAAGCTGGGTGTGCCGCTCTTGGCTAACAACTACAGTGCCCAAGCTCAGGTCTTTGATGGCTTCACGCATGAGCCGCGCCCTGTAAAAATCTTGAGCAAGTCCTTCCAAGTGCAAGTGAAGTGAGGTCAGGTCGATTTCTGCGCCACTGCCATTCAGCTCAGCACAAACGCCGACTAGCTTCGCCCACACAGCGCCACTGTCTTTATGGGGCAACGTGTGCTGGATCAGTTGCTTCTGCAACCCAACGTCATGGCCACGATCCGAATCCAGATCATGAGGGAAAAACTTGAGGTGGAGCGCAAACTGCCGCAAATCTTCGTCCGCGACAGGCGCTTCGTTGTAGTGCTCAGCAGCAGCTCTAATAGCTGCGTACGCAGCCCTGTTCCGTTCATTGCTCCCTTCAGCATGAACGCGGGTGTACCAGTTGTCGTGTGACAGCGAGCCAAGCGCAAGCCGCACAACCTCCACAGCACTCTCCATGTGCGATGAGCTGGCAACGTGATAAACGATCAGATTGTCGTCGACACCTCGTTGGAATGTCGGCGCTTTGAAGTCGAGCCAGGCGAGGCCCACGGACTCTTTGAACGCTTCGTTGCTGGCAATCGCCCGAGGCGACCGCTTCATCTGCATTCTAATGGTAGCTTTCTGGCCGGAGCCAGGAGATACAGCCTGGATCACAAGGTCGTCGGTGTTATGGCCGAACGTCCTGCCTTGGAACAGCAGGGTCTCGATGACAAAGCCCTCACGCAACCCTGCACAGTGGTCGCCAAGGCACATAGCGAGTAGGCGCACTGCCTGGACACGATGTTCGAACGCAACACCTCGTCCACCCGTAGAAATAGGGCTTGCGACCTGTTTCTGCGGGCTTTTCGATTTAGAAGCGGGAGCTTTTGCTGCCTTAGTCCGTGGAGGCCGTGCCATACCTGGTTCGCGCAAATGAGATGCTGGCCATCTTATCACCGGAGACATGGGCGGAGTGGCATTAGAGATCCGATCTACTTCCAGGCCGACAGCGGCGCCGACGAGGTGAGCTGAGGTGACGTGAGGTGAGGGCTTGCAACCATGGGCGGCGGGCGGTTCGAGAGTTCACAGGCTTACCATTTATCTAAGGCACGTTGAAACCCAAAAACTGTACATGCATACAGTTATTCTATTCTCCCCGGGTTTTGGTAACCATCCCAGCATTCAAGGGCAGGGCACCAGTGACCGTCAGCGCCTAACTCCCGCCCATTGAAAAGAGCTGAAAACCCCGTGTTTTGGGCCATGGGGGCTTATCTGCTTGTCCCTGCAGAATGCTAGACGGAGGCGCGGTGTAGTATAAGTAGGACATGGCGCGTTACTGGATATGCATACAGTAAACTTTGGGCCGCAAGTCTATCCTCACATCGATGGCAAAACTCTGGTAGGTAGTCGTGGCTCTTCACGTCGTGTACGGTAACCACTCGTTCGATCACGCTACGCCATGAGCAGGTCATTTTTGGAGTTCCGTGGATGAAAAGGAATGGACGCCGACGCCGGGCACGACTTGGCATCGCACGAATGATTACAAGGCTCCAGCGACTTGAAAAACGGGGCCAAGCAGCAAAGCACAGTTTGCGGCAGCGCCTTTGGGAGAGCATGGCCGTACTTCTGCGGGGTTAGCTGGAGCTAGGATCGAGAGCAGCAACTTATCAATCAACAGAGATCCCTGAAGGGAAGGGCGCTGTAGCAACAAGAACGCTTGCACATCTGAAAGTACAACGTGATCGTCAGGCTTTCATCTGGACTTCTAGTGCGGATTGGAATTACACCAGTCGCTTCATGGGTCGACAACTGCCCACTTCACGGTTTAACCAGTGTCAGCTCGCTTTCATCTGCCAGCGGATTCACATAGAGCTGAGGGATATGAGCCTCACCGGGGTACTTCATCTCTAGCTGCGTGACAGCCCTGTCAAATGCCTGGTGAACGTCCTGTCCAAAGCCGATCGATGCATAGAATCGCGCCGCGAAGTCCTTGGCTGCCACATCGGCGATAGCGCCATCCATGCCAATAGCGGCGAGAAGGTGCTCGGAACATTGTTCAGCCAGTTCATGGGAGTGACAGCAGTTGAACACAGCGACCTTTAAGTATCGCTTGCTGCCCGCTACCGCGCGAAGCATCCCCTGCAACGGCACCACGTGTGGCTCACCAGTCGGCGTTTCTACCACTAAGTGTCCACCAGGGGTGCCATGTCCGCTGAAGTGAATGACAGCAGGCTCGCTCTCGTCCAGTGCTTGAAGGATGTCTTCAGCCTGCACTGCCCAGTGCGAATCTACCTTCAGCGCGTCTCGATGTTTCGAGGCGCGAATATGGGCGTTTACCTCACGGATCTCATTTTGCAGATCCAGCGCTTTCTCAGATTTGCGACCAGGGTCGGCACCGAAGAACAGAATCTGAATTTGCTCAGGTGGTTCCTGAAGCTTTGCCAGTTCCCGTTCAAGCCCATCTGCACGAGCCACTTGATAGGCGAGGCCGACTTGGAGAGAACCGAGCTGGCGACTCTTCGCTTGAGCATCCTGAAGTGCTTTTCTTTGTAACCGCTCCTGCTCTGCCTTGAGCTTACGCGCCTCGTTAAGCTGCTCACGCTCCAGGGCCTTGTCTAGCCGCTGCTGATCGGCAGTGAGGCGTACCATCTCGCGATTAATCTCAGCGACGATTTTCGCAGCATCCGTCTCGGCCTTGGCTCTCTGGCCGTCGTACCGTTGAGCCTGCTGTTGCTTTGTTTTGGCGGTCGCAGCAGACTGTGCCCGGGTTGCCTCCACCGCAGCCTTTCGTGCGGCTTCCCCATGCTTTGCCGCTTCATGGATTTTTCGCGAATGCGCCTCTCTCAGGCGAGCGATTCGCTGCTGGTGGCCACGCACCAAACTGCGATAGTGATTAGAGCTCATGACTTTCCCTCAGCCCCTGGCGTTGTAGCGGCAGCTTGGCTCATCAGCGCTTCGCTTGACCAGTACTTTTGTGACTCGCCGACCTTCAAATTGAAGGCGGCCAGACGGACACCTTCATGGACGACACCCTTGCTTACCTGAAAGATCGCTACAAGGACGAGCAGGCCCGGTTCGATCACTTCGAGAACAAATGCGCTAAATTTCTGACGGCTGTTTCGGTAGTGATCGCCGCATTGACGGCGCTCGCCAGCGCCAAGGGGAGGGTGCTGTTCACCCTCAACAACCCGTGGGACTGCATTGCTCTTGGGTGCTTTTTTGCTGCAGCTTTCTGTGTAGTGTGCTCCTGGGGCCATGCCCTGAGCGCTCTGAGGATTCGGGAATGTCCAACGCTGCCATACAGTCGTCAGACTGTAGAATGGATGAAAGCTGCTGAGGCATCAGATCACCAGCAGCATGTCTACAACTGCTACATAGATACGTTGGAAAAGCTGAAGTCGGCCATCGACGAGAAATCCAAACCTCTAGATTTTGCCTACAGTGAGATGGTCTACGCCGCTTGGGCGTTGTCGCTGTTGGCAGTAATCAACATCGGCAAGGAGCTATTTGTATGAGTAACGACCAGAAACCCAAGAATCAGGAAAACAAGACACCACCGCCGCCGACCACTGAATATCACCGACGCTCCGAGGAGCGCCCGGTGAACCGAAAAGATCAGTCAGACAGGCGTTGATCAACGCTTAGCGGTGCATGAGAGGCTGTGGGCAGGGAGCGACTACGTAACCCATGATGCCGCCAGCCTCGGCAGCCCCTCAATCACCCAAATCGCCGGCACGTTGTTGGCCATCTGACCGAGGCAAAACCTCCCTGGACTGCGATAGCAAGCGGAGCGCGCAGGCGTGAGGAGGGAACCCGCCAGGGTCAAGACGCGCGCTCTGCGGGCGGCTTGATTCACGACAGCCGTGCTCGAAGAGCCACGCCCACCCCCATGCAGCTCCTTTCGTGCAGGGAAAAACGAAGAGGAGGGCAAATGGCACTACTAACTAGCGTGGGAAATTGGTAAGGCACGTATCGACCGACGCACCTGGCTAAACGTTAACTGCTCGATCTTCGATGCTGTTTCTGGGGCGTTCGGGAGCGCTGAATCGTCTCTCGCTGCATCAGCAATGCCGCCACGTAGCCGCCGAATCATTGCCTGTGCGCATCCTGTTGGCATTCCTTTCGATCTTCGATTTTCCGGAAGCGTGTAGGCGTCAGGAAGTACGTCCCTGATCGAAACCCCGCGTGATTGAACGTAGTCTTTCAGGATCAAAATGAACTGAAGGCACAGAGGCCTCTGAGTTTCCAGAGGAGCTCCAGGGTTATCGATGAATACCCACGGACTACAGCGAGGCGGATCACCACGTTCTGGTGGACGCGGATAAGTCATGAATTGGCTCAACAAACCGACATGCTGGTCATTTGCGGACAAATCGGCCAACGGAATCGTCGTGTATCTCGCCACTGCCAATACAAACCTGCACACCTGAAGCTCATCATCAGACTGACATTTGCTCTGCAGGTGTTCGAATAACCAATTTATCTCGTGAGGCAACAGGTTGGAGCTCTCCAAACCCTTGCTATCAGGGGCTTCCGGAGGCTTAGCCATAGCGGGGGCTGGCTCCTCGCGGGCGCCGATTCGATTCAAGTACGTGAGGAAGCTATAGGTAATGCCACGTACTTGTCGCATGACCGTGCTCACGATCGGAGCGTCAGGATCGCGTCGATAACATGGGCGCCATGCTGGATTGATTGGCTGAGCTACAAGCGATGGCTGCCCAGCAGAGCTAAATCGGCTACCGGCAGGGCTCAGACTGATCCAGTTGGGATCTGGTTGAGAAATGAAGCACAGGAATTCCGTGAAGGCCGCGCCATCCCATGCAGTCATCGGGCGCCTGTCAACAAGAAAGCTCCAGTTAAGGGCCATCTGGAGGACGGCGGAATAATCCCGGTATCGACCAGCCCAAGGCGTACGTTTGATTTGCATCGATTCCAGGATGAAGTCTGCGGCGTGACGGCACATAGCAACAGGTAGGCAGGACTGATCAACCTGAGATAGGCGCTCCAAAACGTGAACGTTCGCCGGAAAATCTAGGCCGTCGTTAACGCAGCGTACAAATGCCGACATGGTGGGAAATATCGGAAACGGGGTCAGCGTCCGGGTCATGAGCACCCAAGGGGTTGGCTGGTCAAACTCAGTTTAGCCAATAATTCAAAAGCCCAAGTGCTGGCTGATGATTCACGTCAGAGGCCAATTGTCGGCAGAAAGGACTTTGCCGATGGGAGGCGCTCGGTGGGTTGTGCAGAGGAGTATGCTGACTTGTCAGCAGGTTTTGAGACCTGAGATTTTTCGCCTTGAGCGTCCAGTTTCTAAAAACGATGGTGACAGGTGATGGATCAAGCTCGAATGGATAAGGCTTTGATTTTTCGTTGGGCGGGGCGTCCAGGTTTAGGGAATTTTCGTCCAGAAATAGCGAAACGCTGACACATGAGCGTCCCTAGCACAATATATGATTTAACATAATATACATTATACGAACCTAGATACTTATCCTTGAGGGCCGATGGAGGCTGGATTTCAGCCTTCATCATTTTCTTCACCAGCCTGCCAGGCCTTCCGGCACCCGATATTGAACACCATCGTATTCCAGCGTGAACGTCACCGTCTTCGGCGTACCTTCTACTTCCTCGCAGTCGTCATCCGGCTTGGAAATGCTTTTCCGGTCGATCGACTTCTCGGTGACTCGCAAACTGGCGAATCCTTGCTTGCCAGGATTGCCAACGGCCAGTGTGCGTTGTGTGTCGTTGAATTCGCCGGCACATCGGGTGTCCCATTCGCCATAACTCTTGTCGACCACCAGGTTGCTCATGACCCGGCGTAGCTGCGACCCATCCTGCACGTAGAGATTCAGAATCTCCCGGCCATATGGATTGGGTCGGGACGAACCCTCATGGGTGATGCGTACGCCAAATGCACGTAGCTTTGGCGTGAGCTGATAGCGCGCCGTGTCCAGTTGCAGGCTCGAGAAACGGATCGCGTCGGAGCTGATGGCGGCCTCCTGATAAAAGTGCGCGATGATCTTTCCCGTTTCGCCGTCAGCCACCAGGACATCAAGGCCATACTCGCCGTCGCCGTTTTCATCGAGATCGGACGCAAACGGCAACGCCGCCAGCACCTGGGTGGCGTTACCGGGATTGATTTTGCACACCGCATGATTGCTGTCGAACGTCAGTGTCGGGTGCAGGTCCTGGGCCCAGGTTTGCAGATGCTCCGTACAATCCCCCCAGGCAATCACAGGCAAAAACAACAGCGGCAATACAGCAAGCGTACGCATGGCGCGGCCTCATTCCTTCGAAAGTGCGCCATGATAGGCCAGCCCGCTGCAAACTCCACAAGGTCAACCCTCATGCCCTACCACCCCTCTGCCCACCAGATCATCGACCTCTACGAGCGCCATGCCCAAACCTGGGACCGCCTGCGTGGCAACCACTTTGTCGACCGCAAGTGGATCGAGCGTTTTCGCTCGCTACTGGCACCAAGGTCGAGCGTTCTCGATCTCGGCTGCGGCTCCGGTCAGCCCGTGGCGAGCTATCTGATCGAGGCTGGCCATGAAGTGACCGGTGTGGATTCATCGAGTCGGATGATTGCGCTTTGCAGTGAACGCTTTCCTGATCATCAGTGGCTCAACGCCGATATGCGCAGCCTGGAATTGAACCAGCAGTTCGCCGGCATCCTGGCCTGGAACAGCTTTTTCCATCTGACGCCCGAGGATCAGCGGCGGATGTTTCCGGTGTTCCAGCGGCATGCCGCACCTGGCGCCTTGTTGATGTTCACCAGCGGTCCATCCCATGGCGAGGCGATCGGTCAATTCGAGGGAGATACCCTGTACCACGCCAGTCTGGATCGGCAGGAATACTACGAGATGCTCGCAAGGCATGGGTTCGAAACTCTTGACCATGTAGTCGAAGACCCTGAAAGCGGCGGTCTGACGATTTGGCTGGCCCGTGCCCTGTCGCAGCTAAATAAACAAAACACATAACTACACTAAATGACTATTTAGTGTAGTTATAAATATCTGCGTCAGGAGCGGCACCACCACCCTGCTCTTTTCCGCTCACTGCGCCGTTTCGTCATACCGCAACAACCGCCCCGCATTACCCAGCACCAGCAAGGTACTCAGGTTGTGCAGCAACGCCGCGATCATCGCCCCCGCCGCTCCGAGCAAGCCGAACGCCGCCGCCACCACGATCGCCAGGGTCCAGCCAAGGCCGATCACTACGTTCCACTGCAAGGTACGCCGGCACTCCCGGCTCAGCCGCACGCAGGTCGCCAGGCGCCGCAGGTCGCTGTGGATCAGCACGATATCGGCTGCGGCCAGGGCGATATCCGCGCCGCCTGCGCCCATCGCCACCCCCACTGCCCCGGCCTTCAGGGCCAGGGAGTCATTGATGCCGTCACCGACCACCATTGGCCGGAAGCCCGCCTGCAATTCCTGATGCACATGCCGCAGCTTGTCCTCCGGCAAGGCCTGGGCGACCACGTTGGTGATGCCGGTCTGCTCCGCTACCGTCTCGGCCACGCCAAGACGATCGCCAGTCAGCAGCAGTTGCCGATGCAGGCCCAGTTCACGCAGTTGCGCCAGTGCCTGTGCGGCTTCCTGGCGAATGTTGTCGGCCAGTAGCAGCCAGGCAATAAAACGTCCGTCCAGGGCCAGGCCGGCAATCGGGCCGTCATGCTCGGGAATCGGTGCAGTGGCGATGCCCAGTTGGGCGAACAGTTCTGGCCGTCCCAATGCGGCCTGTCCCTGCTCGGTACTGGCTATCACGCCGAAGCCCTGACGCTCATGCAGATCGTTCAGCGCCATCAACTGGTCGTGAGGCACCAGGCGCGCCAGGGCACGGCTGACCGGATGGCTGCTGGCCGCGCCGAGAGCGGCCGCCAGTCGGGTGACCTCGACCGCCGACAGTTGCGTCGTGCCCGCCCGTATCTCATGCAGATGCAGCGCGCCATGGGTCAGGGTGCCGGTCTTGTCGATCACCAGCGACGACAGGTCGGCCAGTTCTTCGAGAAATGCCGAACCGCGGATCAGGATGCCGTGCCGCGCCGCCACGGCAATCCCGGCGATGGCCGTGGCCGGGGCCGACAGCACCAGGGCGCAGGGACAGGCCGCTACCAGTACCGCGAGCATGGCCTGGGCGTCGCTGGTGATGAACCAGGTGGCAGCGGCGATCAGCAGCACCAGCAGCAGGTAGCGTCCGGCATAGCGTTCCAGCAGCCGGGTGATCGGCGGTTTGGCTTGCTCGGCGCGCTGCATCAGGGCGATGACCTTGCCCAGGGTCGAATCGTCGCCAACCCGGCTGATGCGTACGCGCAGCAAACCATCGAGGTTGATCGCGCCGCCATGGATATCCACTCCCGGCCCGACTTCCTGGGGCAGCGACTCGCCGGTGATCGGCGCGGTATCGAGGCTGGCCTGGCCCTCCTCCACCTGCCCGTCGGCCGGCACCCGATCGCCGGCGCGCACTTCCACCAGGTCACCGGGCACCAGGCTGGCGTTGTCGACCTCGCGCACCTGGCCGTCGGCCGCGATCAGCCGCGCCTGGCTGCGGGTCAGCCGGCCCAGCGCTTCGATGGCTTCCTGGGAACCCAGCACGCTGCGCTCTTCGAGCACATGGCCGAGGATCATGATGATCGGCAACAGCGCCGCGGTTGCCAGGTCGCCGGTGGCCCAGGCACCGAGCATGGCCAGAGCGATCAATTGGTCGGTGATACCGTGCAGGCTCGGGTGCAGCAGGCTGTGCCAGGCCGAACGCAGCACCGGCACCGCCACCAGCAGCGAAGCCACGCCAAGCAGCACCTGGGCCACGCTGTCCTGACCCGGTGCCAGCCAGCGCCACAACAGCCCGAGGCCGAGCAGGCCCAGGGCGATCATTGCCAGGCTCAATTGCCGCGCGGCCTGGCGGCGCTCCTCGGCGGACAGCAGGCCGCTGCCCAGGTGCAGATGGCCGTGGTGATGATGGTCGTGACCGTGATGGTGATGGGCGCTCATGCCGGGAGATGTCCGCAAGAAAAAGTCATGGATAGCCTCGTGTTTGCGGCTTGGGACCTTCGAGGATCAAGCGACCGCTGTCGCGCGGATCCACCGTGGTCACCGAGCCGGCCCGGGACAGGATCGCCGGTACCCGCTCGCGGTACAGGCGCAGCATCAGGCCCGGGTCGTCCTGCTGGCCGAGCCCGGCGATGGTCGCGGTGTCGGTCTCGGCCCGGGACAGCCGCTCGCGGGCTTCGGCCTCGGCCACCTGCACAAGGCGATCGGCGTTCTGTGTCGCCTGCTGCAACTGGCGGGCGGCATCGGTGCGCGCGCCGGCCACTTCCTGTTCAGCCAACTGGCTGGCGGTCAGCACCGAGTTGAAGGCATTGACCGCCGGCTGCGGCAGCGCCGATTGCACATCGACCCGCACCACTTCGATGCCCAGGTCGCTGCCCGCCGCCCTCATCGCGGCCAGGCTGCGGTTGATGCCTTGTTGCAGGTCGCCGCGCAGGCGCTCGCGGCGTTCGGCCAACTGGCTGTCGGCGCCGACCAGCTCGGGGCGGGCGACCAGGATGGTGTCCATGTCCCGGGACGCGCAGATCTGCACGGCATTGCGCTCCACCAGGCGATCCAGCGCCGCCTCGACATGGCTGCCCTGGCGGGTGAAGGCATACGGCTCGTTGACCTGGTAAAACACCCGCACATCCAGTTGCACGATGCCCGCATCGCCGGTCAGCAGATAGCCGGAGCCCGCAGTAGCGTCCCCGGCCAGCCTGGCATCGTGATCGGCCTTGATCGCGGCCTCCGAACGCAGCAGCAGTTCGACCCGACGCTCGCTCACCCGCCCGGCCGAGGGCAACATCAGCACCTGTTCGAACGGACGTGGCCAGGCCAGCAGCAAACCCGCGTTCTGGATGCGTTGCTCGGCCCCGAAACGCAGTACCACCGCACGGTTTTGCGGGCCGACTTCACGGACATTGCCGAACAGCCAGCCCAGCGCCGCCAGCAAGGTGACCGCGTACAGCGCGATAAAACCGATGCGCCCGGCCTGCAGCCAGGGCGCAGCCGCGCCCTCCCCGCGCTGGCTCATGGCCGCGCCCCCGCTGCCGCCGGGCCGTCCACCAGCACCCGGAACGGCGCGGCATCGCTGCGCAGGACCAGGCGCATCCCGGGATTGACCAGGTTGTCGAGGGTGTCCAGCGAGCGCAGCAGGTTGTACAGCGCCGGCGCACCGGCATAGGCCTTGCCGTAGATCCGGGCCGCCTCGACCTGGGACTCGGCCTGGATCTGCGCGGCCTTGACCCGGGCATCCGCCTCGACGATGCGGGCGTCGCGCTCGGCGGCGGAACGGATCTCGGCGGCCTTGCGCTTGCCTTCGGCGGTGCGCTCGGTGGCGATGGTTTCGCGCTCGGCACGCATGCGGTCGACCGTGGCCTCAAGGGTGACCTTGGGCAGGGTCAGGCGCTCGATGCCGACCTGGACCACCTTGACCCCATAGGTGTCACGCAACTGCCGGGTAATCTGCTCGGCCAGGCGCTGCTCGAAGGCCTCGATGCGCACCTTGCTGGCATCGACATTGACCAGATCGGCCAGCTCGAAGCCGCTGGCGCTGGTTTCCAGGGCCGAGCCCACCAGGGTACGGATCTGCCGCGCAGCCTCGTCGGGCTGGTTCTGCACCGCGCGCATGAAGCGCTGGATGCTGTCCGGAGTCGCCTCCACCTGCCAGGCGATATAGGCCTGGACGATGATGCGCAGGCCATCCTTGGTGCCAACATCCTGCAGGCCGCTGGAGGTGGTGCGCAGACGCAGGTCCACTGGCACCGTGGCCTCGAACGGCAACGGCCAGCGCCAGGCCAGGCCGGGCTCCAGCAGCACCCGCGCCGGATTGCCGAAGCGGGTCACCACCGTGGCTTCGCCGGTCCGTACCTGGACCAGGCAGGCCGTTGCCAGCATGGCCAGGGCCAGCAACCCGGCCAGCAGCAGGCGGCGCCAGACCGGCCCTGTCGCGGGCTGGCCGTGGGAGTGTTCATGGGCGTGATCGTGGCCACAGTCATGGGTGTGGGAGTGATCGGCGTGATCGTGACTCAATGGGCACGCTCCTGGTCAGGTCGGAACGCGGGTTTGCCCGCGGTCGGGTCCAAGGGGATTGAATAGCTGCGCAGGTCGAGGGTCGGCGCCTCGGCGGCACTCAGGCGATGGTCGATGACCAGGCTGCTGGCCTGGCCCAGTCCCTTGACCAGGTGGTCCAGGTACTGTTCGAGGACGAAGGCCTGCCCGGCCTGCTGCCAGGCGCTGCGCTCGGCGCTGAACCGCAGTTCGGCGATACGCGCGGTAGTTTCGGTTTCATGGGCGCTGGCGGTGGCCTGGTGATCGAGCCGGGTGGCGTTCATCCGCGCCTGGCTGTCCTGCACGGCGGCCTGGCCGCGATCACGGGCAATCAACGCTTCGGCGGTGATCTGCGCCGCCTGCACACCGTGATAGGCATTGGCCGCACCCGCCGGTGGATGGATGGCCTCCACCGACGTGACGAGGATCTCCACGCCGCTGTCCAGGCGATCCAGGTCGGCCTGCACCGCCGCGCCGATATCCCTGCCGATCGCTTGGCGCCGGGCGCCGAGCACGTCGTCGAGGCTGCGGCTGGCGAAGTCGCGCAGCAGCACGCGGTTGGCGATATTGCGCAACAGCACGGCGACTTCGGTGCTGTGATAGGTAGCCGCCAGGGCCGCCTGGTCGCTCAGGCCGATGCGATAGATGAAGCGCACGTCCATATTGACGATCTGGAAGTTCTGCCGGCCGCCGTCGCCGCCGGCGATGACCTGGGCGTTCTCGCTGATATGACTGGCGTCCCACAGCCTGTTCGCGGCACTCGGTGCCGGGCCCTCCGCGTCGACCAGAGGATCGGCCAGGGCCGCGTCGCCGCTGGTGGCCAGCTCATGGACCTGGCCGTTGTCGACCGCGAGAAGCTTGCCGAACGGCCAGGGCCAACCGACATGCAGCCCGGGCTGGTAGACCTCGACCGGCTTGCCGAAGCGCTCGTAGATGGCGCGCTGGTCCATTGCCACTTCGCTCACCCCGGTCAGCAGCCAGCCCACCAGGGCGATCAGGCCCAGTACCGGCAAGGCGGCACGGCGCATGAAATCGAAGGCCCAGACCTGACGCAGATCGATACCGAAGCGCTGATGCAGTTCGTGGCGCAGGAAGGCCAGTGGTCGCGGTGGCCATTGCAGCAGGCCGCAGACCAGGCTGCGGGCCAGCAGCTGCGGCTCTTGGCCGGGACGCCGGGGGCTGAACACCGAAAGCACGGCGCGCAGCAGCAGCTCCACCGCCAGCACCGCCGGCAACAGACCGGTCAGTACCGCCAGGCGTGCCGGCCACAACCGCTCGCCATCGGCGAACACCAGGCAAGCGATGGACAGTATCTGCACTGCCACCAGCAGCCGAAGCTGCGTCGCCAGGCTCGCGGCTTCCGGCCATACCGCCGGGTTTTCGTTGACCAGGTGGCGCTCCACCACCAGCAGGCCGAACGCCGACAGGGCCAGCAGTCCGGCCGCCAGCCAGTGCATCTGCCCCGCCGCTGCGGGGGCGGGAAGATCGAGCCGCCAGGCGCTGACGACAATCAGCAATGCCACCAGGGCCAGGCCCGCCAGCCACAAGGCGTCGCTGCCCAGGCGCAGCAACTGGCGCTGACCGGCACGTCCCAGGCGCACCAGGGCACGTTCAAGGGCGCTCAATGGCGGGTCGTCGGGGTTGGGGGTAAGCGACCACAAGGCCAACCGCTGCGCCGTTTGGCCGATGGCCTCGGCACGCCATCGGGCCACGGCCCAGGCTGCCCGTGCCGTCGCCGCCAACAGCAGCAGCGCCGCCGCATTCATGCCCAGCTGCACCACCCAAAGGCTGCCAGGATTGAACACGCCAATGAACAATCCGCCCAGCCACAACAGCAACGCAGCCAGGGCCAGGGACTGGACCAGCCGGGCCAGACGCCGGGTATGCAGGGAGGCTTGTTGAAAACGCGGTGTTTCGTGGAAATCCGGATCCGTGCTGCCTGGATTGACGCTCATAGAAATGCGGGAACTCCGGAAGGCGTTGTTGGCAGGGCTGAAGCCCCTGCGCGAATTTGGTTATGTTATAGCGAAGCTCGTGAAAAAGTCCTGTGAATGTAACTAAAAATTGCAGTATTCATCCAACCTGCCCTCCGCGCCCGGTCATTCGTCGTCACGGGCAAATCTAAATTTAATTTAAATTGAATTTAGATTTAGCCTGCGCCAGCATCAGCCATTCCTTCCACTTCCAGGATGTGCTGCATGGCCACTTCCCGCGAACCCCGCAAGGACGGCGAAGCCACCCGCTGCCGCATACTCGACGCCGCTGGCGAGCTGTTCGCCGAGCTCGGTCACGGCGAGACCAGCAACAAGGCCGTCGCCGCCAGGGCCGGAGTTGACCTCGCCTCGATCAACTACCACTTCGGCAGCCGCAACGGCCTGTACCTCGCGGTGCTCGACGAGGCGCGCCGACGCTTTCTCGATATCAGCGACCTGCAACGCATTTCCCTCAGCCAGCAGCCAGCACCGGACAAACTGCGCGAACTGATCGCGCTGGTGGTACGCAAGGCCGGGCATGGCCCGGAAAGCTGGCACCTGCGGGTACTGGCCGCAGAAATCTTCACCCCCAGCCCGCAAGCCCAGGCGCACCTGCGGGAAAAGGCACCGTTGCGCCTGTCGCTGCTCAAGGCACTGTTCAGCGAGATCAGCGCCATTCCTGTGGAGTCCCCTGCCCTCACCCGCTGCATCCTTTGCGTCACCGCGCCCTGGGCGATGTTGCTGATCGGCCCTCGCGGCGGCTCCGGAGTGCTGCGGGAAATCCTCGAAATGCCCGGCGAGGCGGTGATCGATCAGCTCTACCGCTTCGCCCTGGCCGGACTGCAAGAGGCAGGCCGGCAATACGCCATGGAACACGGCAACTGAGCCTGATGGCTGTTTTGGGGGGGGGGGGGGGGGGGGGG